>WRJV01000301.1 GCA_009778415.1 Clostridiales bacterium
ATGCTTGCAGCTTCCCGCCTGAAGCGGGCGTCCAGGAACGGGTCCCGAAGCTGAGCAACGCGGGTCACGTTGACGCCGCGGCCGATTGCCACGTTGTTGTAGGGGGCGTACCTGTCCTGGTAGTTCGCGGACGGTATGCTGTTGAGGTCCAGCCGCTGCCTGGTGTACCCCGGCGTATCCACGTTGGATATGTTGTTCCCAGTCAGGTCAAGGGCTTTTTGAGCCGTCATAAGACCGCTGAAAGCGATGTTAAAACCGTAAAATGTTGAGCGGAGCATAGCGCGTTTTCCTTCCTTTCGCAAACAACAAGGAATCAGGCTTTTGTTGGCGTGAAGCGGGCGGGCGGGGCTTTTTGCTCCTTGCCGCCGTTTTTGTCGTATGTAGCTGCGCCCTCGAGCTTTTCAAGGAGTGCAGAGATGCTTGAAAGGTGCAGGTCGATGTGCCGCTTGGTGGATGATATCGCGGATTTGAGGCTTGACGTTTTCGACGCGAGATCAGCATAGAGCGAATCGAGGGTTTCCCGTTCGGGGGCTTCAAACCTGTCGATTATCTGCTTGAAAGAAAGGCCATCGGCACCGAGCAGCCCCTGCAGCTTTTCTCTTTTGAAGTCGAGCCCCTTCATCTGCAGCAGGTAGGCCTGCTCGTCGTTCATGAGCTGGTCGAAGAGAGCCACGTCGTCTTCGGATATTGCGTTGAGCTTTTTGCCCTCAAGGCTAATTATCTCGTCAAACAGGTTGATCGTCTCATGCATCAATTTGCATAAGGAATCGAAATCGCCTTGGCTGTAATTACTCATTCTTTACCTCTTGGCTGTCCAGCAGCATTTTCCTGATAATGTCCATTATGTTTACGTCGTATTCGCCGAGCGCAGCCTGTTGCCTTAAATCGTCCAATTTGTACTCAGGGGCCCCTGCCAGTATTTCGGATACAATACTTTTCCTGAGCTGGGCTATGAACTGGGCATCTGGGACATCCGCATCCCGGTTTGGCGCTATAGTTATCTTGTCGCAGCCTTCAGGCTTGGCTGCCGCGCCGTGCAGAGCCCTGTTTTCATCAGAGTTCTGTTTCCTGGCAACATTTCTGCCGCCGGGAACAATGTTTTCAGGTATAATTTTCATCTCCGTCCCTCACTGATACTATATTCTTACGATAGATATATCGGCAGCGGACGTGGCAATTTAAGTGCAAATCAAGAAAAAAATCATAAACTCCACAGTATGTCAACCCGGTCGCCGTCATGCACGGGGTCAGTGTAAGACGCGGGGTTCCCGTTGAGCTCAAGGGTGAGGTCCCCCCTCGCTTTTTTTGTGTCGATGTCCACGTAATTGAGCATGTCGAGGAAAAGCGGCGAGTCGCCGTCATTTGCCGTTACTGACTTCCATTCGTTGTTCACGCATACGCGTATGGGTCCAGCCGCTTCCGGCTCAGGCACCGGCTCAGGCACTTCCGGCTCGGGCACCGGCTCAGGCACTTCCGGCTCTGGCACCGGCTCGGGAGCCGGCATAGGCGCCGCAGTGGGATATACGCCCTCAAAAAGGCTGTCAGCAGCGCCGGAAACGTCGCTTTCGCTGTCAAAAGACACCATGATCCTGTCCCCGGACCGCACTTGATAGCTTTTTTTGACTTTTTTGTCATTTACGGAGATGCTGAGGACGCCTTTAAAGGTTTTGCAGACTTCCGAAATGGCAAGCTGGGGAGGTTTGCCGTGCTGCGCGAAGAGGACGATGATTTCGTCTCCCTGCCGCACTGCCGTGTCGAGGGCGGCGCGTTCCTTGTTGACATATATTTCACCAGGCACGGGAGGTATGCCCCGCGCAGTCGTTTTTTCGTTGTTGATGTAGTACGTCACCGAAGCCTGCGTCCTGCCCATCAGGTTCCCTGCCTTTATCCCGGCAAGGAGCAGGGCGTCGAGCACCTTCATGTTGTCGCCGGACGGAAGGATTATTTTCTCGCCGTTGACCGTAACGGAAAAAAGGTCGTGGACATGGGTGAGCCTCGAGGTGGCTCCTATGCCGAGGGGCGTCACGTATTCAGGCGTCAGGAGTTTTTCCGTGTGGAGGGCGATGTTCCTGTACGGGCGCTTGCCGCCGAGGGTGACGCGGTCTTGGGGGATGCTGAGCCTACCGGCTATTTTCCTGCAGAGGCCGGGTGCTTGGCTGCCGCCGCCGACCAGGAAAAGCGCGGTGGGCGGCCCGCCGTTTATTTTGACGATGCTCTCGGCGACCGCCCCGCAAAGGTCGTCCAGCACCGGGTCGATCGTTTCGATAACGTCTGCCTTTGGGCAGGAGCGGCTTATCCCCATTATGTCTGTGAACTCAGCGAAGCCCCCTTCTTCAGACAGCTGGAATTTGATCGACTCTGCAGTTTCAAAATCGACCAGATAGTTTTTCATCAGGCATTCTGTCACTTCGTCGCCGGCGATGGTAACCATGTCGTAGGCTACGATGCTCCCATTTTTGGAAATACCTATGTCCGAGGTGCCTGCGCCTATGTCGGTTATGGCGATGTTGAGGAGGCGCACGTCGGGGGGGACCACTGCGTTTATTGCCGCGATAGGCTCCAGCGTCAGGCTGTCCACGGTCAGCCCGCACAGGGCGGTGACCGAATACAAGCTCCTTATGACGCTAAAGGGCAGGAACGCCGCAATGATTTCAATGACGATATGGCGGCCTCTGTGGCCCAGCGGAGTGCTAAGCGGGTATCCGTCAAGCGTGTAGCTTACCACGTCGTACCCCACGCAGGAGTAGGTGTCTTGGATGCTGCCGTCCGGCGAAAACTCGTCGAGGGCGGCGCTTATGGCGCTGAATTCAAGGGAACGGACAAGTTCAGGCGTAATTTTCTCGTCTTCGTTTATGTCCTGCTCAAAGACTTTGCGCAGTGTTTTCAGCGAGCGGCCGGCCGCAGCGATCGAGACCCTTTCAAGCGCCATGCCGTTCCGTTCGCCGAGGGCTTCCTTGATCTCTGCCGCAGTTTTTGCAACGAGGTTGATGTCTTCAATCTGTCCGTCGCGCATGGCGCGCTTTTTGTGGAAACGCTGTTCATAGTCGAACACGGAGAAAGAGTCGTCAGTGACAGTTCCAAGTATGCCGACGACGGAGCGAGTCCCGATGTCGAGGGCAAAGACTGTGCTGCCGGTTTGGGCCGTTTCGCCTTCCGCCTGCCTGCTTTGATTGTGCCTGTTCAATAGCGGCCTCCTTTTGTCAGAGCCTGTTCAAGTGAGCTTTCAGTACCTGTGATATGCCATCGCAGGGCGCCTGCACCGCAACCGCGCCAATGTTGAAAGCGACCATGGGCATGCCGTAGACGACGCAGGATTCCTCGTCCTGGCCGATGGTGTACGCACCGCTCTTCCGCATGTGCAAAAGCCCGTCGGCGCCGTCCTTACCCATGCCTGTCATTATTATGCCAACGGAATTCCTGCCCGCAGCCTCTGCCACGGAATGAAACAGCACGTCCACGGAAGGGCAGTGCCCGCTGACTTTTTCCCCTTTGAAGCATTTTACTATGTAATGCGTCCCGGACTGCACAACCTTCATCTGCAAGTCGCCGGGCGCGATGAGGCAGAGCCCCTGCTGGACTATGTCCCCGTCCTTGGCTTCCCGCACCTCCATCTGGCATATTCCGTTCATGCGGTCAGCGTACATCTTAGTGAACCCGGGCGGCATGTGCTGAACGACTACAATGCCCGGAGTGTTTTTCGGAAGGCCTTTCAGGACTACGAGAGTCGCCTCGGTCCCGCCTGTGGAAGCGCCTATGGCAACGAGCACCGATTTTGAACGCATCCCTATGATAGCCGGCTGGAGGGGTTGCGGAGCCTGCACCGGTTTCTGCGCGGCTTGCCTGCCCAATATGCCCAGGTGCGCGTTTTTGGCTATGTTGATTTTGTCAACCAATTCCTGGATGAATCTTTGCGGGGCAGCGGGGTTGCTGGTGTCAGGTTTTTTGACAAAATCCACAGCCCCGGCAGAGAGGGCGTCAAAAACGTTCATGTTGACCGCGCTCACCAGCACCACCGGAACAGGGAAATCAGTCATGATGAGCTTCAGGAGCTCGATCCCCGACATGCCCGGCATTTCCACGTCGAGGGTGACGACGTCAGGCTTAATGCGGGGGATTGCGAACTTCGCTTCCAAGGCGTTGGTTGCGTAGCCGACTATTTCGATGTTTGGGTGCGCAGAAAGCTTTTCGGTAAGGAATCTTCTAAAAAAAATGGAATCGTCCACAATGAGCACGCGGATACCCATTACTATGCCCCTCCTTATATCTTTCGGTAAGTGGCCGGCATCAAGTACGCAAAGGGCGAAGTCGCCTTGTTCAGAGTCTCCGAGTGCCCTATCAACAGGTAGCCGCCAGGGTTAAGGACGTTGTAAAAACGCTGCACTAGCGCGTCTTTCGTCGGTTGGTCGAAATATATCATTACGTTTCGGCAGAAAATGACGTCAAAAGCGGTCCTGAACTTGATTGGGTCCATCAAGTTGAACTCTTTGAAAACGATGTTGTCGCGGAGCTGCTTTGTCACCGTGTACTCGTCCCCCGACTTCGTGAAGTATTTCCGCTTCCAGGCTTCTGGGAGCTCCTTCAGGGATTCTTCGCTGTACGTTCCTTTCTTCGCCGTATTCAGGACCCTCTGGGAAATGTCCGTCGCAAGCATGCGGGTGTCCCATTTTTGCGGCTTGCCGCCAAAGTATTCGCGAAGGATGATGGACATGGTGTAGGGTTCCTCGCCTGATGAGCAGGCGGCGCTCCAGATGCCGGGGCTGCGGGTCCTGGATGCTTTTTCCACCTCCGGCAGGATTACGTCGTGGAAAAACTCGAAATGCGAATTTTCCCGCATGAAAAACGTGTGGTTCGTAGTGACCCTGTTGATAAGCACGTCAAGGTCGTCCTTGGATTTTGTGCGCAGTATGTGGTCGACGTATTGGGTGAAATTGGAAAAACCCATGTCGGTAATAGTCTTTCCCAGCCTGCCCTCGATGAGGTTTTTCTTGTGGGTCAAATTGATGCCGTAATCGTTCATAATGAACGTTGTAAGCCTGACGAAGTCATCCTGTTTTATTTCTAACATGGTTGTTCCCCCGAGAATTTATTTTAGCAGCAGTTCGCAGTCGAGCAGCAGGTACACGACGTTGTTGAGGTGCGTGATCCCATTGACGAATTCTTGGTTGTTGTTCACGGGAGGTTCGGAGATGGCGTCGTCCGGGATGTCTATCATGTGCAGCACCTTGTCGACAAAGAGCCCGATGGAATTTTCGTTCACGGAAATCACGATGATGCAGGTTTCCTTTGTGTGGGCCGATTCTGGGTGCCCCATCCTAAGCCTGGCGTCCATGATCGGGATGATCTGGCCGCGGAGGTTTATGATCCCCTTGATGTAACCCGGAACCCTTGGAAGATGGGTGATGTTGTGCTCGTTGATGATTTCGATGACGTAGTCGGACGGTATCGCAAACCCAAGCCCGTTTGAAACAAAGGTAAGGTATTTTCTTGAATCAGACACCGTTTCTTGGGTTTCCTCCTCTTCCTCATAAAACAGATCGTTCGGAGCAGCCTGGTTGGGCTGGCTTAATTGAGTCATCATATCAGTTACCTCCTCCCCTGCCGGCTATATTCTGCTTACGGCAGCTTCATACAAACTGGGTATGTCCAAGATGATGCTGATGTTCCCGTCCCCCAGGATGGTGCATCCGGCTATGCCCAGTTTTTTGATATTGAACGCGTACAGGTAATTGGGCAAGGGCTTTACCACCACCTGCTGTTCGCCCAGCAGCCTGTCGACAAACAGGCAATACGATTTGTCGCCGGCTTCGATCCAGATCACGATCCCTTCCTCCACGCCGGTCACTTCGGTTTCCAGACCGTAAAACTCGTGGAGCCGCACTATGGGGTAGAAGGATTCCATCCTGCATATCATTTCGCCTCCGGCGGAATCGTAGATGATGTCTTGGCTCGCCACTTTGAAGGACGATCTGATGTTGTGGAGCGGGATGGTGAAAATGGAGTCCCCCACGACTATTTCCATGCCGTCCACTATGGCGAGGGTGAGTGGGATGTTCAGGGTTGTGACGGTCCCCCTCCCGATTTCGGAGGTCATGCTCACTACGCCCCCGACCTTTTCAATATTCTTCTTGACTACGTCCATCCCCACGCCCCTGCCAGAGAATTCTGTAACATTTTCGTTAGTTGAAAACCCAGGCAAGAGAAGAAGCTGCAATATTTCCTTTTGCGAGTACTCACTTTCCGGTTTTATCAGCAAGCCTTGGTCCCTGGCTTTGTCAAGCACTTTTTGGGTGTTTATCCCGCGTCCGTCGTCTTCAATCGAGATGATCACTTCACCACCTGTATGCTGAGCCGAAAGGGTGACCGTCCCTGTGGGGTCTTTGCCTACGGCAACCCTGTCGTCGGCGCTTTCCTCTATGCCGTGATCCATTGCGTTCCTCACCATGTGCATTATCGGGTCGCCGATGCTGTCCACTATGGTCTTGTCGACCTCGGTCTCGGCCCCCACGACGACCAGCTTTGCCGGCCGGTCAAGGGCTTGGCTCATGTCGCGGACTATTCGGTTCATCTTTTGGAACACCCCGGACACGGGAACCATCCGGATCGACATGACCGTGTCCTGCAGGTCGTCTGTCAGCTTCCTCAGCTGGCGCGCCGACTTTGTGAAACTGTCCAGCTTGAAGCCCTGTATGTCGGGCGACGACGTCACCATGGATTCGGTTATTACTATTTCGCCGACTATGTCCATCAATTTGTCCAGCTTTGTGAGGTTCACGCTGATGAGGTTCTGCTTCCCGGGGTGCGCTTGGGACTGGGCGGCCGGCGCTTGGGCAGGCGCTTGCCCCGGCTTTGGAGGCTCTGCATGGACGAGGGCGGTGTCTCCGGCAGCCGCCTTGTCTTCGGTTTTCTCGCTTGTAGGTTCGGGGGGCGCGGCCTGCTCAGGGGCGCCCGCCTCCGCTTGCGACAGTTCCATGGATTCATAGGTTCTGATGTTCAGCGACGATTCAACGATGCCGATAGCCATGTCCAGGTCGTCCTTTGCGTTGAAGTACATTATGAAGCCCTGCTCTATTATCTGGGCAGCCGTGGACTGGTCCGTTTCTATTTCGGCGGGCTCGTATGCGTCAATAGGGCAGGACTCTTTGATTGTGTTGACGAGCATGAACGACCGCAGGTTTTCCATGCCGACGCCTTCGTCGAAGAAGACCTTTATGCAGAACCTGCTTCCGTTTGGCTGTTCCGCTTCAGAAGCAGTGGCTTCCTGGGCTTCGCTTTTCACGTCTTCGCCGGCTTGGGCATTCTGCAGGGAAGCGAGCATTGCCTGTATTTCCTTGGTCAGGCCCCCGATGTCGTCCGAAAGCGGCTCGTTGTTTTCGATGTTGCTTATTTGCGCCTTTATGAAATCGCTGGCGCGGAACAGCGCGTTGAACAGATCGTGGCCGATTTCGTTGTGGCCGCCGTTTTCGCGCATAAAAAAGAACAAATTCTCGACTTGGTGGGCAAGCGTGCTCAGGGGGTTAAACTGCATCATTGCAGATGAGCCCTTTATCGTGTGCATTATGCGGAAGATTTCATTTATGTTTTCCACGCTGAACGTCCCCACGTTTTCCGCCTCAAGCAATATTTCGTCCAATTGCTCTACCATGGTATTCGTCTCATACAGATACATTTCAAGCATATTCTGCATACTGTTATCCATCAAGTTCCACCACCTTAATCAAAATTGAACACTGTTGCAAAAGCATATTCACAGTTTGGCTAAATCTTACGGTAATAGTTTAACATAATTATTAGAAGTTGTATACATAAAAATGTAAAATTAACGTAACATGAAATTTCTTTCGTTGCAATCCATACGCAATTATGATAACATTAACGTTAGATAAAAGTATCATTATTCCATTTGCATCTAATCAGGCAAATCAGCAAAGGGGGCAAAACAGGGTGGCGACCTATCTGGGGAGGCGAGCAAAGGGAAAGTTTGTGGAGAAATGCGACGCCCTGTACGTATGGCACAAAGACCCGGTTTTCCGCATGGCGCAAAGAGCGGTGGGCGGGGACCGGGAATGGGCGCTGGATTTGCTCGATAAGTGCATGATGACGGCGTACGCAAACGCCGACAAGTTCAGCGACGAAAAATCAGAACGTTCCAAATCAATGATGACGGCCATCCTTCAAAGCCAGATAAGCGAAATATACCGTGAAGCGTGGGAGAAGATCGGGCTTTGCGAAAAATGCGGCGCAGCCCCGGCTGACCCAAAGGGCCGGTTTGACGTGGACCAGATACTGATCCGCAACGAGTTCACGGCTGAGCTGGCGAAATACGTGGAGAGGCTGGCCAACAGCGACAGGGAGCTGGTCTTCATGCGTTTCTACGCAGGCTTCACCGCAGAAGAAATATCCCGGAACCTTGGGTGCAGCACCGAGGACGTTGACGGGCGGATTTTCCGGGTCAAGCAAAAAATCGCCGGGATGATCAAGGAGGGGTAGCGCCGCACATGTCAACATTCAACACCGAGCAGGGAAAAACGTCGGGAAAGATGTCCGACCTTGTGATGGAATACATCTCGCAGTTCATCGCACGGGATTTCTTCGAATCTTACGAGAAAGCAAACGGGCTGGACCAGCACGACTACGTGCCGCCCGATTTTGACGATAAAATTTACAAAAAAACCGTAGCCCTTTTCCGCAAAAGCACAGGGCAAAGCATCAGGGCCCTGCGCGGCGCAGCCTACCTTGCCGCTGCACTGATATGCGTTTCCTGCATCGCGTTCACGGCGCTTGTCCTGTCAGACAGTGCGCTTCGCCATGAAATCCTGAGTTCAGCCATGTCGCTTCTAAGTAGATTTTGATATTTCCATTTAATTGGAGGGTGAGTAAATGAGAAAAAAACCATTGAGGGCCAAAACCGGTGAAAGGAAAGCTCTTTCGCTTGCTCTTGCGCTGGCGCTTTTTGCGTCCCTGGCGCTTGCGCCGGGTGCGCACCAAAGCGGCAAGGCCTACGGCGCCCACTGGGCGGACAGCTACCTGAACAGGCTTGCGGACAACAACATAATGCGGGGGGACGAGTACGGGAATTTGAACCCAGACAGGAACATCACCCGCGCCGAGTTTGCAGCCATGCTGAACAGGGCCTTCGGCTTTTCGGAAAACAAAGGCGCGTCGTTTTCCGACGTGGCCAAGGACGCATGGTATTCGGACGACATTTCGTTTGCGTCGTACCAAGGGTATTTCCAAGGGACCGGCAGCGGCGCCAACCCAAGCGGCAACTTGACAAGAGAGGAAGCAGTCACCATGATCTGCAGGGCGCTCAAGATAGAGCCGGACCCTGTCGACTCGCTCAGGTTCGCGGACAGCAGGAATTTTGCCGCCTGGAGCAAGGGGTACATCAACGCCGCGACCGACAAGGGGATGATCTCGGGGTACGGTGACAACACCTTCAAGCCCGGAAACCCGATAACCAGGGGCGAGGTCGCCAAGATACTGGCAACCGTGGCGGGCGAAATAGTGAACCAGCCGTCCCAGGCGTGCCTGGGCTATGTAAACGGCAACGTCACGCTGTCAAAATCGGGGGCGGGCCTTAGAGACACAGTCATAACAGGCGACCTTTACATTACCGAAGGCGTACTGTCAGGTTACGTGTTCCTCGAAAACGTAACCGTCCTGGGGACGATCTACATAAGCGGCGCCGGCGAAAGCAACGCAGCCGCCAGCAGCATCGTCATGACGGACTGCAACGTAAACAACATCATCATAGACCTGAACCACGGCAAAAAAGTGAGCGTCATCGCGCAAGGCGGCACCGAGATAAAGAACACCGTTGTAAAGAGCAACGCCTACCTAGAGGAGAACAACGCCAAGGCGTCGGCGTTCAACGACATACAGCTCAATGGGCCTGCCGGGACCAAGCTTGACCTTTCAGGCGAATTCACCGAAGTCAGGCTAAAGGCGCCCGGCAACGTGGTCAGCCTGAACAAAGGGTACATCGACAGCTTCGTTTCAGACGAGGACGCCGTGGGCGGAAGCTTGTTCCTTGAAAAGGGGACCGAGCTCGGCGAACTCTACATAGACGGCAATGCCACTGTGACAGGCACAGGCAAGATCGAGTACGCCAGCATCGGCGCGAACGGTGCGAACATTGCCCAGATGCCCGACGAAATATACATCAAGCCGGGCTACACCGCCACGATCAACGGCAAGACGATGGGCTACCTTGAGGCAGAGCTGGAAAACGCCACTCCCAGGATAGAAAACGGCTACCCAAAAGCGGAGGACGTTACGGCGAACAGCGCATCAGGGCAGGCATTGGGGAACAAGCCGGGGACGATATTCTGGGCGGTCCAGGAACAGGGGGGCGAGGCGCCGACAGAGGAGGCGATGAGGAACCCCAAAAATGACGAGCTCATAGTCCAGTCGGGGAGCATGGCCCTGGCCATGTCCGCAATCGACGCCGAGTCGGAGCTGTCGGCGAAGATATCGGGCCTGCAGAACGGGGGGGACTACGAGCTCTTCGTGATGCTGGTGGATTCAAAGGACAATGCGTCGAAGGTGCGCTCGGTGGATTTCGAGACCCTCGACAAGGTCAAGCCGGCATTCCTTTCCGGATATCCGAAGGGAAGGGCGGAATCGACGCCGGCTGTCGCGTCCGGCGGCGCTATCCTGGCGCCGGCGCTGCACCAGCTCGTATTTGACGTGGTGCCGACAAAAGCATGCGGCGTCTATTGGGTGGCAATGCCGGAAAAGAGCGCGGCTCCCACTGCGGAACGCCTGGTCTCGGGGAGCGGTATGGCGGGCGAAATCGCGCACAACTCGAGCCCCGTGGAAGCGGCAGACAGCGCGGTGGCGACGATCACCATAGGCACTCTCCAGTCTGACGGGAAAAGCCTGCTTGCAGAGGACACCCCGTACGACGTCTATATTGCGCTGAAGGATGCGAGGGGGAACATTTCTGCAGTCAGCAAAACCACGATCAGGACGAAGGACGTCACGCCGCCCGAATTTATGGCAGGCTATCCGATGGTCGGGCTGATTTCGGAAACCAACATACCCATCAAGCTTATGGCCAATGAAGCAGCTACGCTCTACTGGGCCCTGCTGGACTACGGTACGGCATTTCCGCCGGGCTCGCCTCAATCGGGCGAGCTGGTAGACCAGAAGACAGGGGACATAGCTTACTATTGGGACTCAAACGACGCGAAAAACGCCGTCGAGCAGGCGAGGGGCGCCATAAAGAGCGGGAACCTGAAAACTGCGCCGGACAAGGAAAGCCAGTTTGCGGTTTCGGGCCTCCGCGCGGAGACGACCTACGACCTTTACCTGCTGCTCAAGGACGCGTCAGGCAACAGGAGCACAGTCGGCAAAATCGAAATAACGACCAAGAGCGTCGTCGCGCCGGTGGCAGAGGTCGCGTTTGACGACCGTTTTGAAGGGTGGCCCCCTGTGGGCAGCGTGGTCAGGCTTGAATTCAACAAACCTGTCAGGGTCGGCAAGGACGGGCAGACGGCCAAGGTGGCGGATTTGGCGCAAACGCAGAAGCTAAATGAGCTGACGGACTACATCGAGCTGTACAAGCTGGACGAATTGGACCCCACCAAGCTTAGGGAGAAAATAGACATCGACTTTGCCGGGGGCGGAGTGAAGGTTTCGGAGCCTTCTGGGCAGGGCACGGTAATCAGCTTTCAGACCGGCACCGCCACCGGGGCGGGAATTGCCGTGAAAATGGAAAGCGGGGGCAGGTACGAGTTCGACCTGAAAGACATTTCAGACCTGTCCGGCCTTCAGATGAAGCAAAACATCAGGAACGACAGGGGGGAGATGGTCGGCAAACCGTTAAAAAACAGCCCATTCCTGATGAGGCCGCCTTCTGTCAAGATAACAAACATCATGAAGAGCGGAGGCGCAAGCCCCGGCGAGCTGCAGGAGTACGACATCATGTTCGGCATCAAAGCCGACGACGACACCGCAGGGGGGGCAAACAAAGACCTGCTGTACGCCACAGCCCTTGAGCTGATTACGGACAAGGCCATGACCTTCGACCTTTTCGACCTTTCAAACCCGGCCAAGCCTGTTCTGGAAAACCAGGTCATGATACCCGGCCGCTTCATAATGGTGGAAAACGAGCAGGCCCGCAAGGCGTCAGCGGTGCCGCCTGACTACTGCCTGTTCAACGAGCTTCCGGAGAAACGGTACGGCATCAAAATCACGGCCCTGGGGGGCGTGGAAGATCCGAAAGACTGGCACGACACAGTCACCTTGAGCGTGTACGGCATCGCCGGGTACCTGTTCAACCTGATGATGTTCGACTCGACTGCCAACCCCAACGCCATCGAGGACGCGGTGCAGGTGCCTTACACGGGTGTGGACATAGTGGGCTACCCGCCGCAGCCGCCTTGCCAAGCGGTGTTCGTGGACATGGAAAAGCCATTCTTCACGATAGGGCCTACAATCGTCGAAGGGGACAGCACGGCAAGGATAACAGGCGCGATAAACAAAGCAGCCAAGGTTTATTTCTACATGGTTCCCAAAAGCGAGGCGTTTACCACGGATCCGCCCAACGTGAGCCAGCAGCAGCTACTGACCGGCTCGTTCAACCAAAGGCCCGGCGCAGTCTACGGCAGTTACCAAGTGGCGTTCGGCGGGCCATTCCCCGACTACGTGGTCGCAGGCCTGCTTCCGCTTACGGACTACTACATGTACTATCTGCTGACGCCCCAAAACAGCATGGACGCCACAGCGGTCGGCGTAGCGAAATTCAGCACCAAGATGATAGAAGTGCCCAGGTTCAACCCTGCCCAGCCTACCTTTACGTCCCGGGCGGGCAGCGTGGACGTGGAGGTGCGGTTCGACCCCGGGCCCAACGCGCTGGTCTACTGGGTAGCCTACAACATCGGATATGGAGGGACTGCGGCGACGGAACCCATGTATATCGTCAACGCACAGCCTACTTCTGACGGCAACGTAAAGGGTTACGGCAAGAGCATCCTGGTCCCGTCGGGGACTTCAGGCAATTTCACCGTGAGCAACCTGGAGCCCGGCCAGTACGACGTCTACATCACCGCGAGGAACGAGCTTGCCCTCGACGCCAAGGAAAACTACTGCACCCCTGTGAAACTGAAGATTTCGCCGCTCTTCAACAGCCCGCCAAAAGTAACGGTTTTGCCGGGGCCGATCATCGACATTTGGGGCGAAGGTGTCTACAACGGCGACATCGTGCTCACCTTCGACCAGCCCCTCTACTTCGACCCGGGGGAGGAGCATCCTGTGCAGCCGCTCACCCAAGAGGAAGTGAAAAGCGCCACAAATTCCATCGGCATGGAAGTCAACAAGTCGAGCATCACCACAACGCCCGCCGGCAGCGCGTCGCCGGTCACCAGCATCACGATTAAGTACACCGAAGCTCTGATAAGCTCGTACATACTGATCGAGCAGAGGATAACGAACAGCGGGGGCTTTGCCAACACCCAGACAGGGTGGCTGCAGGTGAAGCTCGAAATGGGTGCCGACGGAAAACCAGCTTGGGTTGCGGCGTGGATATAAAAACGAGGGTAATCAATTCATAGTTATATAATATGTTATATTAATATTACAAAAGTTCTTGTCCTTTGCGATTAAACATAGTATAATACTTGTGTGTATCAACCAAAGTCAAAATGAACAAATGGAAAGGGGGCTTCGATGGACTGGTTAAATGATAACTCAATGTTACTTGCGCAGAAGACGCTCGACGTGACGTGGGCAAAACAGAAAGCAGCCCTTGACAATATCGCCAACGTCGACACGCCCGGTTACAAGGCAAAGTACGTTTTGTTCGAAGACGAGCTCAGAAGCAGGCTCAGCCGGTTCAGC
>WRJV01000302.1 GCA_009778415.1 Clostridiales bacterium
TGCCCGGCTTGCAGGTTAGCTTCACCGACAGCCCGCCGGCGGCACCTTCGGTGGCTATGCCGTGGCCTGCGTAATCAGGCGGGTCAACCTCTGCCGCCAGTGAAGGCGGGACTGCGCCGTCGCCGATTATCTTTATTTCTTTTCGCTCACGGTCCACATGCTGAAGGTCGCCGTAGTAGACGGGGCTGCCCGACAATTTCATCAGCAGGAACACCGTCATGGCGGTGTTGAAGTCCGAAAGGGTAGACGTGGGCACTCCGTCGTCCAGCATCATGCTCTGCGCAAAGCAAGTCGCGCTGTAGTCGTCGCCCAGGCCGGGGAAAGACTGGATGGTGTAGAAATCGAATTCGTATTTGGCCACAAGCTTCTTTAGAGCCAAGTACAGCGATATGGAGCGCTTTGCGCTCTCGTCCATATCCGGCAGGTGCGAAAACGATTTGAGCAAGCGCCGCTTGCCTTCCTCAAGCTCGGCGCCCGTGATTGACCTGGCTGTTTCCAGCAGCTCCGTGGTGTCGTAGGAGTCGATGTCTACGCCGAACATCCGCATCCACTGGGACGGGTCTGCCACGCCGCAGGTCTGCCCCATGCCGCGCCCGCCAAAGACACCTATTGTAGACATGTTCAGCATGTTTTTCAGTTCGGCAGCCCGGGCGAAAGCGGTTATCTTCGCCAGTTGCGCTTCGTCGTCTGCTGCCCCGTACACGAAAGCATGGGGGATGCCCACTTCGAGCAGGGCGCCGTGCAGAACCAGCCCGCCCACAGGGCGCCAGCCCTGGGAGCCCGGGTGTGTCCATATCAGCACGGGCTTGCCGGACGCGGCGAAATCGCGGACGGCGGCGGTCAGGTGCGCGGCCCAAACCCACGTGCCGCTGAAAAGGACGAGGCAGTCGATGCTTTCGTCATGCTTGAATTTTAATAGCGCCTCTTTCGCTTCCTTCTTCGAAGCGACCACTATGTCGTGTGTTACAAGGGAAAGCCCCTTGCTTTCAAGTGCTTTCATGCTGCGGTCAATCAGTGCTTCGTCGATGAACGGCTGCCCGCTTGGGTCAAGCAGCCCGTCCTTGTGTACTCCATAAACAATAAATCCTACTTTTGCCATCAGTTTACCCTCCATAATAAGATGATTTTACAAATACCACATGTCCAAAAATGAACGCACCATTTTTTTCATTTCCATAAATACGATGTCCTGCCGCCACATGGTGGCGAAGTGCGAAATGCTGGCTTGGCTGCTTTCCCGCGTCTTCTCCGTGAGCAGGTCTTCCGCAATGAGCCCGTCCACAGCGGCAGGCCCTCCGGCTTTCACGGCGTTGCGTACCATTTCACGCATCAGCACAGGCGAGGAGTCCCGCTCAAGCATGGTCCATATGTTGACTTTGCAGATGCCGTCGCCGAATATGCCGCGCACTTGGTCCTGTGGAACGGAGGAAAGGCCGTGCAGCACGATCCTCGTGCCGATCAAGTCCCTTATCTTCCGTGCGGCGTCGCCCGCGTAGTGCAGCTCTTGCGCAGAAGCGCGGTGTTCGGTGCCTAGGTTTGCAACGACCAAGTCGGCTCCGGTCTCGCCGTAGTACCGCAAGGCGTCTTCGGGCGCAGTCAACGCGTTGTGGACGCTGCCGCCCGCATCGAATATCTCGTCGCAGGCGCCTTCGATCAGTATCCGCCCCTTCATTTTCTCGGTGAAAGCAGTCGTTTTTCGAATATTTTCTTCAAAGGGCAATGCAGAGGCGTCGTACATGATCGAGGAGTAGGCAGACAAATCCGAATCCAGCAGCTCCGCATCGAGGTCGTGCTGCACATGGTCGAGATGTATAAGGACGTCAACGTTTGGAAACGGCCCGCCTGGACCTGCCAGCACTCCGGCGTCAGCACGGAACAGATTTAAGCCCGTGTCCCACCGGCGCGTGTGCGTGTAATGCCGCGACTGCGGGCGCTGGCCGTATTGGACGGTGATTGCCAGCGTAACAGGGACGCTGGGCAAGCCGCGCTGTTCCGCGAATTCCTGCGCGGCTGACAGCACTGCCTCGGTTGTTGTCAGGTTTTCGCTGCAAAAACAGGGTATCACCCATTTTTTTTCAGCAGCCTGCGCGTAAATTTCTTTTACATGGGAAAAATCTGTAATGATTGCCATTGCTGGTTACCTCAAATCTGAAATATACTTCGTACCGATGTATATTGTATAGCTTTTTTCACAAAATGTCAAAAAAAATCCTCGGGTTAGCCGAGCAAAATAACAAGAACGATAGATCAAAAATGCGCATTTGATTCAGTATGTTTTGTATCAGACTGCATTGCTGACTGTGCTTAATGCGAATTGGAAGATGGCATACAATAGAATTTGGAACGGAACTGCCAACGCAAAAGCAACATCCGATGAAAATTTCCATCGGATGCATTACTCTCATTTGTAGGATACTCCTTTGGCTGTCCGTCCGGTCTGCCCGGTCTTCCTACACATATAATATACCACACCTATTTCAGAATTTCAATTGCACGTTGCCTACCCAGCGGGCTTTCCCGTTCCATTTCTTCCGCTGACGGTTGCTTGGCTTCATAATAAAAGCTTGTTCGGTTTGCTGCGAGCAGTTCGCACTGGCGCTTTATTGTAAGGGCCTCATCGTTTGAAACTGCTGTAGCCGCTTCTTTCTTCCCAACCAGGCCCCAAAATTTGACCATGCTTCTTTTTTAGAATCCTTCTCTATCTTGTTTTGCGAGAACACCCTCGCGGCATTCTCAATGAACTCCCGCTTCCAGTTTTGAAGCTGATTTTTGGTGATGTTCTCCCTGCTGGCTGTTTCACTGATACTCAATTCCTCTTTTAGAATCTCAAGCACGATTTTTGCGTTGTGTTCCGGCGAATACTTGTCCTTCTCCATTTTTGACTCCTTTTCCGGCGATATCATCGCCCGATATTTGGAGATCGCAATATGCAGTTGATAATGTGCAGCGCGTATTCGGGAAAGCAAACCGGAAGACGGCATACAACCGAATTGGATCGGAACTGCCAACAAAACAAGAAATATCCGATGGAGGTCCACCGGATATTTTACTCTCATTTGTAGGGTACTCCTTTGGCTATCCATCCGAACTGCCCGGTCTCCCTACAAAGATAATAGTAACACATCTATTTTTGGATTTCAACAACTTTTTCAAATTTGTCGATTATGATGACCTTTTTAATAGCAGTACGCTTTTTCATCTCGATTAGCACCTTTTTCTCAATATCCTCAAACTTGAGTTTTGTCCGGCGCGTATCAATAACAATATTCTTTGCTTGTTTTGAAGCCCGTCGAAATTGGGCGCCTATCGTGGATTTCGATGTACCACTCGGACACTTTATCTCCCATTCAACACCAAGCATTGCAATATCTGCGGATTTGCGCTTATAGTCATCAAGAGGTATAAGAAATTCAACTATGCTTTGGAAGTGACGAGCCAGAACCATTGCCGTGTCTACCTCGTGCGGTTCAGGCGGATTTGGATGACTTGCAGGGATTATGACCTGACCGGGATTCAGTTGCTTGTCCTTTTTCTTTCTCATAAAATACATTATACCCGTGGAAGCCCCAAAATGATAGTTGTTTTTGGAACTGAGCAGAAAAATAAGAACGCATGTTTATTTTTTGCTTGACGTTTCTATTGTGGTCAAGTATAATAATAGTCAAGACAGAAGCTAGATATGAAAACGGAGGAATATCAAGTTGCTTAGAGATAAAAGCCTTACATATATATCATTGTTTAGTTCAGCAGGCATCGGCTGTCATGGCTTCAATATGGAAAATTATTATTGCGTTGCGACAAATGAAGTATTAGCAAAGCGTATGGATATTCAGAAATTCAATAAAAAGTGTGAACTTGAGTCAGGGTATATAGTAGGTGATTTATCAGCACCATATGTAAAGGAAAAAATTTACGACGAAATACTGAAATGGGAAGCAATAGGTAACGATAGGATAGATGTTGTGATAGCTACGCCACCTTGCCAAGGTATGAGCGTAATCAATCATAAGAAAAATGCCAAAGAAATTAATAGGAATAGTCTTGTGGTTGAGTCAGTAGAAATTGTTAGAGAAATAAAACCTCGCTTTTTCATATTTGAAAATGTGACGGCATTTCAAAAAACACTGTGCATTACGCCAGACGAAAAAGCTATGCCTGTCGGCGACTATATAAGGGAAGCTTTGGGGCGTGACTACACAATTACAGGACGTATAATAAATTTCATGAATTATGGGTCTAACTCATCGAGAACACGAACAGTAATCATTGGCGTTGATAAAAGATACAAGAACAATATCACTCCTTTTGAGTTGTTTCCTGAATATCGACCAGAAAAAACATTGCGTGACGTCATATATGCTTTTCCGAAATTAGATTGGGGTGAAATCAACGAGAATGATTTTTACCATGCGTTTAGAACATACGACCCACGAATGAGAAATTGGATTCAGGATTTAAAACAAGGAGAATCTGCTTTTGATAATGCCGAACCGGCAAACAGGCCTCATAAGCTTGTAGACGGCAAAATTGTAGAAAATATCCGCAAAAATAGAGATAAATACACAAGGCAGAATTGGGACAGGTTTATTCAGTGCATACATACACGAAACGACCAACTCGCTGCACAAAACACTATTCACCCTGAGCAAGATAGAGTGTTTAGTGTTCGGGAATTGATGGAAATGATGACAATTCCTGAGCAATTCAAGTGGGCAGATAAAGATATTAACGAATTGAATGCACTAACAATCGGTGAGAAACGTTCTTTATATAAAGCACATGAAGTGAATATAAGACAATGCATTGGGGAAGCTGTACCCACCGAAATTATACGTCAAATTGCTAGCAACATCAAAACATGCCTATCAAGGAAGATATGTGATCCTTTAGAAATCAATACGATGATAAGCCGATACAAACTAGGTGACAAGTTTTACTTAAGGGAGTTTATTAAGGCTAACCCTTTCAACTATGATGTTGCATCTCTTATGAGAATTACTGAATTATGCAATGCCAAACGCGATGAAAATGCAGCTTTTTACACAAATAAATTTATTGTGAATGAAATAATGAGTGTGCTGCCAAGCTACAACAAGGAAGAGATTCGGATCGTTGAGCCTTCTGTTGGTGCAGGAAGTTTTATCCCATTCTTGCTTAAAAAGTACGAAGACATACCGCATGTCATATTGGATGTTGTTGACATAGATAAGGAAAGCATAGAATCTCTAAAGCTGATCCTTGAGAAAGTCAACTTACCGAACAATTTTGCAATCAATATAATATGCCACGATTTTCTTAAATTGGATTTACCAAATAGATATGACCTTGCGATTGGCAATCCACCTTTTACAAAGTTGAAAAGCCGATCGGTTGACATGGAATACTATCTTGAGCAAAACACAAATAAGCAGACAACTAATCTTTCAGAAATGTTTTTGGAAAAATGCATAAAGCATAGTGACTGTGTTGCATTAGTTCTCAATAAGACAATACTTAGCACAGATGAATTCAAAGAAACGAGGAACTTGCTGCGAGATATGCGGATAGAAACTATTATTGATTTTGGAAGATATGGCTTTACGGGTGTATCAATTGAAACGATGTGCCTAACGGTCTATCCCAAACAGAAACCTCGGAACACACTTGTTTATAACATGAAACACAACAAAAAATACAATCATGAGCAATCATACATTACAGACAGAAAATTTCCTTATTTTTTGATATATAGAGATGAGTTGTTTGATAACGTCGCTGGTAAACTTGATTTTGATGTGTTTTCAGTATTTAGGGACAGGCAAATAACAAAAGCAGTTACAACGACAGAACAGTCGCCAGATGCACTTTGGGTAGTGAAGGCAAGGAATATTGATGACGACGGCCGGGGAGTAACAAATATTGTTGATTATGATGTATATTTGCACGAGGAAGTTGCAAAAAAACTTTCTGTGTACAAATACGTAAATAATGCTGACGTTTACCTGACACCAAATATGACATACAACCCCAGAGTAATTGAAAACCTTTCAAATACTATCCCAGATGGCTCGGTGGCAGTTCTAGTTCCCAAGAAACCGCTATCCCTCACTGACAAACAAAAAGCCTATTTTGCAACTGAAGAATATCGGCGTTTTTATAGAATTGCAAGAAACCTTTCAACTCAATCAATCAACGTTGACAAAACAAGTGTTTTCTTTTATGGAGTATTAAGGGATGACAACAAATTTAAATCAGTAGTCGCAGGAATAAAAATAAACTATAAAGGCATAGAGCAAGCAGGTTAAGTAGGGATTGGAAGTTGTATCAAAGGAGAATCGCATGCCCCTCGAAATCAACGCATTCATCAGAGACAACCCCGATTGGGAGGAAAAACTCGATGGGCCTCCGTACTACGTGAAAGCGAAGCGCGAGGACGGTTTCGTCCTGCTGAAATACAGCCAGATAAAGTCGGATTTCACATTGCCCCTCGTCCGCGAATGCCGGGGAGTCATTTTGGACGAGTCAGCCGGCTTCAGCCCGGTTTGCGTCCCGTTTTTTAAGTTCGGGAACTTTGCAGAAAACTACGTGCCGGAAATAGACTGGCCTTCCGCACGGGTGCAGGAAAAGCTCGACGGCTCGCTGATCAAGCTGTGGCATTGCAGAGGGGAGTGGCATGTGTCGAGCAACGGGGAGATTGACGCCCGAAAAGCCCGTGTCCACAGCGCCCTCCTTGACAATGCGCAGAGAACCGACCTGCATGCCCTTTTTATGGAAGCTTGGGGCAGGACCGCCGCAGACATTGAAAACTTGGACAAGGGCTTCACCTACATGTTCGAGCTAACCTCCCCTCACAACAAAGTCATAGTCAAGTACCGTGAAACGGAGGTATGGCACATCGGGACGCGGGACAACAGGACGCTGGCAGAATGCGATATGGACATAGGGGTCAAAAAGCCGCGCATGTTTTCCATAAAGACGCTGGCAGAATGCGTTGAAAGCGCACAGCAGCTTGGCGACAACGAAGAAGGGTACGTTGTTTTGGACAAGAATTTCAACCGCATAAAGGTGAAATCTCCGCGCTATGTTGAACTGAGCCACTTGTCGAGCGGCATGACGACTTGGGGAAGGGCGTGCGAAATAGTCCAAAAGAACGAACAGGAAGAGTTTATTGCGTACTTTCCGGAGTTCAAAGGGGTCTTCGATGAGATATCCCACCGGTTCGACGATTTTTCTGCACGGCAGGACGCTGCATTCGCCCAAGTCCGGTCGATGGCTTTCGATTCAAGGAAAGCTCTGGCAGAGGCAGTAATGAAAACGGAGTGCCCTCCGTGCTTGTTCGCTTTGGCTGACAGGAAAGCCGGCTGCGCACGGGATTGGCTGCTTTTGCAGCCGGTGCGCAAAGCGCTGGGCTATGTGGGGCTAGGCGATGCGGATATGGGCAAAGAGGCGGACGTAGGCTAACTGGGCTAATACTCCGGGCTTAAGAGAAAATCAGCGATGTGCATAGTTTTAACTCCTCGGTAATTCCCGGCTGCAAACTCGTCAGTCCGCAACACGTATTTCGGGTAGTTGTCAGCGATGCCGAGGAGCTTTCCGTATTCCCTCTGCTCGGTCTCTTCGCGTTCAATCCTTTCCGAAACCTGCAGGTACAGCTTGTCTCCGTGCTTGGTAGCTACGAAATCAATTTCAGCGTTTTCAATTTTGCCGACGCAGACGTCGTAGCCGCGGCGCAAAAGCTCCAGGTACACGAGGTTTTCAAGCATTGCAGCCACACCATCAGGTGTATAGCCAAGAACGCAATACCGCAGCGCAGGGTCGCTTAAGAAGAATTTTTCCTGCGTTTTCAAAATCTCCTTGCCCTGCAAGTCGTACCGGGAACAACGGTGCAATATGAATGCGCTTTCCAGCTTTCTCAAATAGTCGTATACAGTTTCGTTGTCAATGGAACGCTTTTCGTTTTTCATGTATTTGGCGATGGATGCGGCAGAAAAAGTCCTCCCCACATTTCCAATCACCTCACTCCAAAAAATTATACCGCAAAACTAGCAAAATGTAAAAAGTTTTGCGGTTATAACCCGATAAACATTCAATAATTCCGCAGTTTTGCGGTTATAAACCAACTCAGGCGATGCTCGCACCCCAGATGGCTAAAATTTCAATTCCCTGTTGTCGGCGAGAATTTTGACGAATTTGAACATCAACGGAAAAAGCGTAAGGCTGAAAACAATGGACGCAGTAGCAAGAGTCGATTTTTTGTTCTTCTTAGGGACCAGCAGCCCGGCGATCAATCCCGCTGAACCGACGCAGAGTTTGAGAAGCCCGAAATCGAGCAGGCTGAATTTTTTCGCGCAATCATCCACGGATTTGAATAAGTTCATGATGCCCCTCCTTTTTTATTTTATTGTAACAGACATTTACGCCGTTGTACAGCTTCATTCTTCAATATGGCTCCGTACTGCCCGCGCAAGGCGCGCGCGGCTGTCCACGTTCATTTTTTTGAATATGTGCGAAGTGTGCTTTTTTACTGTGTTTTCTGTCACGAACAGCACATCCGCGATTTCCCTGATGCTGAGCCCTTCGAAAATAAGCTCTGCTATCTCTATCTCGCGGTGAGTCAGGTGAAAAAGCCGCGCCAAGGGCTCAAGGTGGCTGCCTGTCCCCCGCTTGTGGAAGCCTTTGGGGAACCAATTGCCGAAGCGCAAGGAAAGGTGGCGGTTGACCACCGCCATGATCTGGACTTCCTCGTCTGAAAAATCGCCTTGGCTCTTGCTGCGCCAGAGGTTCACAGAACCGTAGAGGATGCCGTTGTGGACTACCATGGAGCCCATGCTGTAGTGTATGTTTTGGGGCGCCAGCCATCCGCTGTAAAAAGCTGAAGCTTCCTGCATGGCGGTGCTCACGAAGTCAGATTCCCTGTATACTTCGGTTCGGTTCTGCGAAAAGAACCAAAACATTGTGTCGATGTACTGGAACTCGTCGTAATAAAGGTCCAAAAACCGCTTTTCCATGTTGCGGGCCAAAGGGTCAAAGAAATCCACCTGGTTGTTTTGCCGCCGGCCAAGGTCGAAAAACGAACGGGCGTGAGGTATCAGGCTGTCAAGGGCAGCCAAAACGTCGCCCCGCAGCTTGTCCAGATTGCTTTCGGCGTTCATCGTGTAAATCGCCTCGTTTATTATGTTCCATTGTTCCGGCGTGAGCTTTATCATACGAGCATTATACAACATCTCTCTTTAAAAAAAAAGCAATATTACACTTTTGTGTAATGGAATACGGCAAAATGCCCCTTGAGATATTTGACCTTCAGGTATAGGATTGGCGTAACAGGACAATGCTGCTTAAAACAAACGCGGGCGATGCCCGCGCACCGCGCAGCTGCGCGGTGATTATTGACTAAGGAGGCCCAAAATGTCAAAGAAAATCGACAGTACGCCGCGCAAGGACGGCTTTCGGATGCCTGCCGAGTACGAACCCCAAGGGCAAGTGTTCATGATTTGGCCGGAACGCCCGGACAATTGGCGGGACGGCGGGAAGCCGGCCCAGCAAGCTTACGCAAAGGTAGCAGAAGCCATAAGCCGGTTTACGCCGGTCACCATGCTTGTTTCCAAAGGCCAGTACGAGAACGCATATGCTTGCCTGCCGGAGCAGGTGCGCGTCGTGGAGATGAGCAGCGACGACGCTTGGGTCCGCGACTGCGGGCCGACATTCGTTACGGACGGAAAAGGGGCGACCCGCGCAGTAAACTGGGATTTCAACGCATGGGGCGGGCTTTGCGACGGCCTTTATTTCCCTTGGGACCAGGACGACAAGATTGCTCGGAAAATTGCCCAGCTAGAGCGCATGGACTACTATTCTACCCCTGGCTTTGTACTGGAAGGCGGCAGTTTCCACGTAGACGGCGACGGCAGCCTGCTCACTACAGAAATGTGCCTGCTCTCCGAAGGGCGCAACCCGCAGATGGGCAAGGAGGAAATCGAGGGCATGCTGAAGGAGTACCTGAACGTTGAGAAGGTGATATGGCTCAAGGACGGCATCGATCCGGAGGAGACCAACGGCCATGTAGACGACGTAGCTTGTTTCATCAGGCCCGGCGAGGTTGCGTGCATCTGGACCGACGATCGGGAGGATCCGTTTTACGAGGTCTGCCAGCAGGCGTTTCGCGAACTGTCTTCGGCCACCGACGCAAAAGGGCGCAACCTGAAAGTACACAAGCTCGCAATGCCAAGACGGCCGGTCAGGCTGAAGGGTGGGTTTGCTATCGACCTCGTTTGTGGGACAGCGCCCAGGAGCGAAGGCGACCTCTGCATCGCTTCCTACATGAATTTCCTCATCACAAACAACGGGGTCGTAGTGCCTCAGTACGGCGACGAAAACGACGCTTTGGCTTTGGAGCAGATCAGCGCTATGTTCCCGTGCCACGAGGTCGTTGGCGTACAGACCTGCGAGATCGTGTACGGAGGGGGCAACATCCACTGCATCACTCAGCAGCAACCGAAGTAAAATCAAAAGGAAAGGAGAAAAATTATGAGCGTTGAAACAACATATGGAATATGGATGGCTGTTTTTTGCGCAGCCATGATAGGCATCGGCGTCTATTCGTCGAGAAAAGTCAAGACCACGGAAGATTTCATGGTTGCCGGAAGAGGATTGCCGTTCTGGCTGGCGACGCCTGTGCTGTTCGCTACATGGCTGGGCGGCGGGCTGGTGCTGGGCGCCAGCGGCGCAGCCTTTGAAAACGGCATTTGGAGCGACGAGTTCGCATGGGGCGTCATACCCGACCCGTTCGGCGCCGGCCTTTGCCTTGTCCTTGCAGGGCTGTTCTACATGCCGATTTTAAGGAAGATGGGAGGGCTGACGCTGGCTGATTTTTTCATGGAGCGCTACAACGGGACCACAGCCATGGTCGTCAGCATAACAATAGCGATCACGTTTGTATTCTGGACCGCTGTGCAGGTCATATCCTTCGGCAAAATATTCGAATCAATGATCGGCATCAATTATCTGGCAGGCATCGTTATTGCGCTTGTCGTAATGGTTACGTTCACCATGCTGGGCGGCCTTTGGGCAGTGTCCCTGACCGACTTCTGGCAGACATTCATCATCGTCGCCGGCATCATACTGCTCATACCATTTGCACTGGACGCGGCGGGGGGATGGGACACGGTCGTGTCTTCGGTCCCCAAAGAGACGTTCAACTTCCTGCCTCAAGACGCGTCTTTCACCGGATACCTGCCATGGATAGGAGCATGGATGATAATAGGGTTTGGTTCCATATGCACGCCAGACCTTGCGCAGAGGGCAATGGCGTCAAAGGATGAAAAAACAGCGAAGTATTCAGCGGTTACCGCCGGGGTCATGTACTGGATAGTGGGCATGGTTCCCGTTATCCTCGGAATAATCGGGCTGTCGCTTGTCAACCAAGGGATGCTCGACGGCGCCGCATTGGAAGAAGACGCGGAACTCGTAATACCGTTCATGGTCAAAGAATACATGCCGACTACGATGGGCGTAATCTTCACCCTTGGCATGGTCGCAGGAATCATGTCAGCCGCAGACGCTGCGCTGCTTTCGGTAGCCAGCATTGTGGCGAAGAACATCTACAAGGACACAATAAACAAAGACGCTTCGGACAAAAATGTGCTTCGCGTGACGAGGATAATGATACTGGCGGTCACAGTTGTAGCGTTGGTCGTAGGAGTCGTTTATCCGGAAGTGTACCTGCTGACGAACTTTTCATTCGACTTGGTGCTCGCAAGCCTGTTCATCCCGTTTACGCTGGGGCTTTGGTGGAAAAAGGCAAATTCCACAGGCGCCATGGCTGCCATCATAGCCGGCGCGGCATACCGCGTTATCGCGCCGGGGATTGTCGAAGGGTTTTCGTTTGAGTCGATTACGTACCCAGAAACATGGTACAACTATACTGTTTTTGCGCCGATTATTTCGCTGGCGGTGATGGTAGTTGTATCGTATGCTACAAAAGACAGAGACGTCGCAACGCCGTTGCAGTTGGATTGAGGAGGGGACGCCATGCCACGGATCAAGGATTTTATCGACACCACGTATTTTACGAAAACAGAAATAATGCACATAATCAACCTTTCGCTCTCGATCAAAAAATGCATCAGAAACGGGTACTACCCAAAACTCATGCAAGACAAGTCGCTGGGCATGATCTTCGAGCAGAGCTCCACAAGGACAAGGGTCTCGTTTGAAACCGCGATGGCGCAGATGGGCGGGCACGCCCAGTACCTTGCGCCGGGCCAGATTCAGCTCGGTGGGCACGAGACCATCGGCGACACTGCAAAGACGTTGTCCCGCCTGGTCGACGTTCTGATGGCGCGGGTCAACAGGCACAAGACTGTGGAAGACCTTGCCCTGTGCGCGACGATACCGGTGATCAACGCAATGAGCGAATACAACCACCCCACCCAAGAAATCGGCGATGCGATAACCATGATCGAGCACTTGCCCGCAGGCAAAAAAATCGAAGACTGCAAAGTCGTGTTCGTCGGGGACGCAACGCAGGTCTGCGTGTCCCTCGGGTTCATAGCCAGCAAGCTCGGCATGGAGTTCGTGCAGTTCGGGCCTTTGGGCTATCAGATCCCAGAAAGCCGCGCAATGATCATAAAGGAGCAATGCAAGGTTTCGGGAGGGAGCTTCGCAGCCTCTGACGACCCGGACGAAGCGCTCAAAGGCGCGGATTTCGTCTACACTGACGTATGGTACGGGCTGTACGACGACGAGCGCACCCTCGAAGACTGCAAACGGATTTTTTACCCGAAGTACCAAGTTACCGGCGCAATGATGAAGAAAGCTGCACCCCATGCGAAGTTCATGCACTGCCTGCCCGCCTCCCGTGGGATGGAAGTCACAGACGAAGTGCTCGACGCGCCATACTCCATAGCTTTCGACGAAGCCGGCAACCGCCTGACGGCAATGCGCGGGCTTCTCGCGTATTTTGTGGGCCAAAAGGAGGCAGACGCCAAAGCCGCAGAGGAAGCAAAAGCAGAGCTGGGCGAATTGATGGCACAATTTGAGGCCAAAGGGATGGAGGCATTGCGGAGATGAGAAGGCGCGACCGGGAAATTAAGGACATGGCTGAAATTGTCCATATACTTGAAACACAGAGAGTATGCCACCTGGCGATGTGTTCAGAAAGCCAGCCTTACGTGGTTCCGATGCTCTACGCCTATGAAGACGGCGCAATGTACTTCCACTGCGCGGAAGTGGGGCAAAAGCTAGACATGCTCCGCGCCAACCCAAATGTCTGCTTTGAAGTGCAGGCGTCAACGGCGGAGGAAGTTGTCGAAAACAGCGGCAAGCCGTGCTACTGGGGCATCGCCTACGAAAGCGTGATAGGCTTCGGAAAAGCTGAAATAATCGGGGACAGGGAGACGAAGATCAAGGTCTACGACATGATAGTCGGAAAGATGAGGCCCACAGGGTACGTCCACAGCCAGGAGCTGTACACAGAGAAGAAAATAAAAGGGACGTTCATAATCAAAGTCAAAATAGACAGCATGACCGGGAAGAAATGGGACGGTACAAAGCCTGGTGCGGGTCTGTAAACCATCTAGACGTTTTTGGTTGACATGTTCATGTTGCCCATTTTGTAGCCGCCAAGGTCTAGTGCGGCGTAAACGAAGCCGGCGCCTTTCGCCGCTTCGTTTATTTTGTCCATAAAATCCGTATCGAAGAATTTTTTCCGGTCGTCAGGCAGGACCTCGATGCGGGCCACGTCTCCATGGTGCCTCACCCGGACTTGGCCCAGCCCGTTTTCCTGCAGCAGCTTTTCAAGCGCATAGATCGACGCAAGCTTGCCGGTTGTTATCCGTTCGCCGTAGGGGATCCTCGACGCCAGGCACGCGAACGCGGGCTTGTCCCAAACGGACAGCCCCAGTGCCCTTGCAGCTGCCCGCACGTCTTCTTTTGACAAGCCTGCCTCGCGCAGCGGGCTGCGGACGCCCAGCTCAAGCAGGGCCTTTTCGCCGGGCCTGTAGTCAAGCGCATCGTCCGTGTTGGACCCGTCAAAAACCGCCATGCCGTCAAGCTCCGGGAGCGAAAGGAGCCTTTGAAGCATATTTTTCTTGCAGATGTA
>WRJV01000303.1 GCA_009778415.1 Clostridiales bacterium
GCCCTTCTGACCGCCTCGCCGCTGCTTATTTCTTCGCTGGCGCCGCCCCTCCTGAGCTTGTACTCCACAATGCCGTCGCCTGCCCGCTTGCCCACGGTGATCCTGACCGGGATGCCGATAAGGTCAGCGTCTTTGAACTTCACGCCGGCCCTCTCGTCCCTGTCGTCCAGGAGCGTTTCGACGCCGGCAGCCGTTAGTTCGCTGTATATGCCCTCCGCCAGCGCCTCCTGTTCTTGGTTGCCGCTGTTAACTATAGTGACGATGGCGTGGTACGGCGCTACCGAAACCGGCCAGATGATGCCGTCCTCGTCGTGGTGCTGCTCCACAATGGCAGCCAGCGTCCTTGTGACGCCTATCCCGTAGCAGCCCATCACAATAAGGTGCCCCTCCATGTTCTCGTCCTTGTAGTAGGCGCCCATGGATTCGCTGTACTTCGTCCCCAGTTTGAATATCTGCCCGACTTCTATGCCTCTGGCGTATTTGACAGGAGCTTCGCATATGGGGCAGGGGTCGCCTTCCTTGAGCATTTTCAAATCTGCCACTATGTCTGCGCTGTAGTCCCTGCCGTAGTTCACGTTCTTCAAGTGGTGATCGAGCTTGCACGCCCCGGCGCACAAATTCCTGAGCCCCGGGAGTTCGCTGTCCACAACTATTCTACAGTTCCGAAGGCCAATCGGTCCTGTAAAGCCGCCCACGCAGCCGGTTTCGCTGCCCATCTTCTCCTCGTCTGCAAACTCCAGTGCATGCTCGGGTATGCCTAGGGCATTGACGAGCTTTATCCTGTTCAGTTCGCGGTCTCCCCTGATGAAAGCCGCGACGTAGCCGTCCGCTTCCCCTTCCTTGTCGTAAGTCGTGAACAGGAGCGCTTTCATCGTCCTGCTCTGCGGCATCCCCAAGTAATTCGCTACGTCAGCGATTGTCTTCGTCCCAGGCGTGAACACCTCTTCAAGCTCCAGCATCTCGCAGCCCTCCGGCAGAGCGTCAAGACATGCGGCGCGCTCCGATGTGGCCGCCATGTCGCATTTTGTGCAGTAAGCCACTTCGCTTTCCCCTATGTCTGACAGCGCGGTGAACTCGTGAGAATTGCTGCCGCCAATGGCACCTGTATCGGCTTCGACAGCCCTGTAGGCCAGCCCGCACCTGTTGAAAATCTTCTCGTAGGTCGCATACATCGTGTCGTAGCTCTTGTCCAATTCCTCAAAGCTCTTGTCAAACGTGTATGCGTCCTTCATGATGAACTCCCTGCTGCGCATGAGCCCAAAGCGGGGCCTCGCCTCGTCCCGGTATTTGTGCTGGATCTGGTACAGGTTCAGCGGCAGCTGCCTGTATGATGAAACCTCGTTCCTGACTATGTCGGTAAATATCTCTTCGTGGGTGGGGCCTAGGCAGAAATCCCTCCCGCTCCTGTCCTTGAGGCGCCAGAGCTCCGGCCCGTAGGCGTACCATCTTCCAGACTCCTGCCACAGCTCGGCCGGCTGAATCGCCGACATGTTTATTTCCTGCCCGCCTGCGTCGTCCATCTCCTGCCGTATTATCCCCTCGATTTTTCTGAGCGAACGGTACCCCAGGGGCATGAACCCGTATACGCCGGACACTATTTTTTTGATCATCCCCGCCCGCAGCAGCAGGATGTGGCTCGATATCTCGGCTTCGCTGGGGACTTCCCGCAATGTCCTAAGATGCATTCTCGATAGTTTCATCTCCGTCTCCTTTACTTACGCGGGCTGTCGCCCGCAACCAGATGGGGCTCTGCCCGCAACCCATACTCATCCTATTTTTATCAGGGTACACACCGCATGGGCTGCAATTCCTTCTTCCCTGCCTGCAAAACCCAGCTTTTCAGTGGTCGTCCCCTTTATGTTGATCCTGTCTTCGGAAATGCCGAGGGCCTTTGCAACAGCTTTTGACATTTCCTGCTTGTACGGTGCAATTTTCGGTTTTTCCGCTATTACCACGGCGTCTATGTTCCCGATGCCGTACCCCTTTGCCTGTACCACGCGCGCAACTGCTTCAAGCAGCGACAAGCTCGAAACGCCCAAGTACCTAGCGTCGCTGTCGGGAAAATGCTCTCCGATGTCCCCGCTGCCGGACGCTCCAAGGAGCGCGTCCATCACTGCATGCAGCAGCACGTCGGCATCAGAATGCCCGGCAAGGCCCCTGTCAAAAGGTATTTCAACCCCGCCCAGGAACAATTTCCGGCCTGCTGCAAAAGCGTGGGCGTCAAACCCCGTCCCGACTCTTGTTTCCTTGCCTAAAGGCATGTCGCATCCCGTCGTTATCTTGATATTGGCGTAGGATCCCGGAACAATGTACACAACATGGCCCGCCCTCTCTGCCAGCACTGCGTCGTCGGTCCCAGTAAAACCGTCCTTGCGCGCCTTTTCGTAGGCGTCCATAATCAGCTGTTTTTCAAAAGCCTGGGGCGTTTGGACAGCATGTATCAAGCTTCTGTCAGCCGTGACGGAGCTTTCGGAGCCTGTCATCACGCGGATCGTGTCCTTGACGGGCACTGCGCATACGACGGCTTTTTTTTCCAGCACTGCTTCCAGGATATCGCCGATCAGCCGTTCTTCGGCAAATGGCCTGGCTGCGTCGTGGATCAGCACGTAGTCTGTTTCCGGCGGGAGCCTTTTCAAACCTTCGTACACAGAATCCTGGCGCGTCTTCCCGCCAACGGTCACAATCGCGTCTATGCCGCTGCCCTGCAGCAGCTCGCTGCATTTTTCGCAGTGTTCGGCGTCTGCCACGACTATTGTGCAGTCGATGTGGCGGCACCTGCTGAACATCTCCGCCGCCTTGACAACCATCGGTCTGCCGCCCACATCCAAATATTGTTTTGGCAGCTCGCGGCCCATCCTGCTTCCCGAGCCTGCAGCGGCTATTATTGCAGCTATCTTTTTATTGTTGAACATGGCTTTAGTTCCGATTTTGACAGGGCTTCCGGACGTGCCCTTTACTTGAGTTTGGCAAAAATCATCCTTCCGGCAGACGTCTGCAAGACGCTGGTAACGATTGCCGCTACAGTTTTCCCGATGTGCTTTTTCCCCTCTTCGACGACTATCATGGTTCCGTCGTCAAGGTACGCGACACCTTGGTTGTTTTCTTTCCCCTCTTTGACGAGGAACAGCTTCATTTCTTCGCCCGGCAGGACAACGGGCTTTAGCGTGTTCGCAAGTTCGTTGATGTTGAGAACCTCGACGCCCTTGATCGCTGCGACTTTGTTGAGGTTGAAGTCGTTTGTGACGACTTTGCCGTTCGTGAGCTGCGCGAGCTTGAGCAGTTTTACGTCGACCTCCGGAATCTCGTCCAGGGTTTTTTCAGACTCTGTGTTGTACACCTCAATCCCGTACTCCGTCTGAATCCTGTTGAGCACGTCCAGCCCCCGCCTGCCCCTGTTGCGTTTTAGCGAATCAGAAGAATCCGCGATGTGCCGCAGCTCGACGAGGACAAATTCCGGTATGAGGATGTTCCCTTCGATGAAGCCTGTCTTCATGATGTCTGCTATCCTGCCGTCAATTATGACGCTAGTGTCCAGGATTTTTGGGGAAGCGTCGATGTGCTTCCCTTTTGCTTTGGGGATTGCCACAGACGCCCTTCTGACAGCGAGCAGCGCCGGGATGATGTCCCTGCCTTTTCTCGTGGCGATAATAACGCCCAAGTAAGCAAGGACCATGTAAGTGACAATGCTCAATATGGTGCCCAGAAAAACGATCTGTATGGTTTTGAATATGCTGCTGATAAGGAATGCTATGACAAGTCCGATGATAAGCCCCGCTGTACCCATCACCATGTCGTTGGTGGAAATGGACTGCAGGTCTGTTTCGATGGTTTTTGCGACTTTTGCGCTCTGTTTACCGATAGCAGGCGTAATCCTAAAAAATAATAATCCGAAAAAAAGTGCGAATACAATAGCAGCCCCGACCTGCTGCGATTCTGACAGCCACGGAGTGTTCCAGTTTTCATTTAAGCTCAAAAGGTATTTTGTCAGTAAAAAAACACCATATCCAATGGCGAATCCTACTAGGGTAAACACTATTCTGAATAGTTTTCTTAACAACCTTTCACCTCCTTTCGTTTAATCTGCCCCCGGGACCATTGGGGTGCCAAACAAAAAAAGCCACGGCAAGTTGATTAATTCCAGCCCGGCATACAATTACGAAGCCATAGCCGCCTGTTCACACGGCCTTGTCGATGATATTGTTCGCCTCCTTGACGTCGATCCCCATTATCAGAATAATCTCGCTCAACAGAATCTGCTTGGCGTCTGAAAGCATTTTCTTTTCGCCTGTGGAAAGTTTCTTTTCCCTGTCCGTGCGCATGAGGTTCCTCACAACTTCCGCCACTTCAAGAACATCGCCGGTTTTGAGTTTTTCCGAGTTCTCGCGGTATCTTCGGTTCCAGTTCGCGGACATTTCGCTTGATTCAGATTCCAGTATGCTTATGGCCTCTTCGAGTTTTACGACTGACACAACCGACCTGACGCCGATCTGTTTAGTGCTGTCAACCGGAATCATGATCTTCATGTCCCCGCAAGGAAATTTCAAAACGTAATATTTCTTGACCTCGCCGAGGATTTTCATTTCTTCTATCTCTTCGATAACCCCGGCGCCGTGCATCGGGTGCACAATCTTATCCCCAATGGTAAACATATCCTCATCCTCCCGAACACCCTTACTATAAGTATATTCACTTGGAGACATTATGTCAAGAAAAACGGCTTTTTAATGAAGATAAATTTTTTAGTGTATCATAACATTTTTTGGATGTCAACATATTTTCTTACAGAAACACTGATAAAACAGTTTTTTTGTTGGTTTTCCTTGACATTTAGCAAAACTGGTAATATGATGTATTTAGTTTTTTTCTGAAAATTCATAAGGAAGGGGTGGCTCATTTTTGGCGAAATTTATTTTTGACAAACAGCCAAAGCTAACTTACCTGACAGAGTCGCAGGTGAAGGAAATTCATGCGAAAGCGCTTGAGATTTTGGAGCGGGCCGGCGTGTATTTTCAATCGGCGGAGGTCCTGAAAATTCTTGAAGGCAAGGGTTGCAAGGTAGACTACAGCAGCGGCATTGCAAAGTTCAATCCGGCTTTTATCGAAGAGTGTCTGGAAAAAGTCCCTGAAACTTTCGGCTTGTACGACCGGGACGGCAATCTTGCGATGGTTTTGGGCGACGGCAGCTTTACTTTCGACCCGGGTTCGTCGGGTTTGTATTTTTTAGAATCCGACAACCTGACCGCAAGGGACAACGTTGCGGACGACCTGAGAAAGGTCTACTTGCTGACCGACGCGCTGTCCGGCTTTGGCATACAGTCGACTGCGCTTGCGCCCTCTGACGTGCCCTCCAGCATTTGCGACGTCTATCGAGTGTACCTGCTGCTGAAGAACTCGACAAAGCCGATATTGACCGGCGCTTTTGGTTTGGACGGTGTCGACAACATTGCCGCGGTCTGCGCGGCGGTTTCCGGCGGGCTTGAAAGACTTCGCGAAAAGCCTTGCGTAATATTCGACGTTTGCTCGACCGCACCGCTCAAATGGAACGACGTAAGCGCGCACAACTTGATCGACCTTGCGCGGCTGGGCCTTCCGGTGGAGACGATCTCCTGCCCGATCCCAGGCACCGCGTCCCCTGTAACGCTGGCAGGTTCGCTGCTCATTCACCTTGTGGAAACTTTAAGCGGCATTGCCGTCGTACAGTCCGTGAACCCTGGCAACCCGATGATCTTTGGCGGCGCCCCTATGACATTTGACATGCGAAGCGCCACTACGTCGCTCAACTCAGTCGAATCGAGCATCTTGGCAGGCTGCTACGCCCAAATCGGCCGCTGGTACGGGATACCCGTACACTGCTACGCGGGCCTTTCCGACTCAAAAGTGGTGGATGCCCAAGCTGGGCTGGAGTCCGGAATCAGCGGGCTTGCAGCCGTACTCGGCGGCGCTCATATCATATCGGGCCCCGGCATGCTGGACTTTGTCAACACGCTCAGCTTGGAAAAACTCGTAATCGACAACGAAATAGCCGCTATGGCAAAGCGCATTTTCAGGGGAATTGACGTTTCCGAGGAAACTTTGGCCGTCGACCTCATATGCGAAACCGGCCAAAGCGGCGACTATCTCACTAAAAGCCATACGGCAAAATGGTTCAAAAAAGAGCTCTACATCCCACCGCTGACAATAGACAAATTGAACAGAACTAAGTGGGAGAAAGGAGGGAAAACCGACATCTTTGACAGAGCAAAGAAAGAAACGGAGCACATTTTGGAAAACCACAAACCAAAACCGCTGGGGGCAGAGCGGGAAGCGCTTTTGGACAAAGCGTTCAGAAATATCATGGATTTGAAAAAAATCGATGATTTGCCCTTTGGTCCTAATTCATAACCGTTTATTTTTACAGAAAAGGAGGAATTGTTTGAAATGAGTAATCAAAAACCTGTGCAGGCCGCGAAAAAAGACAAAACTGACCTGCACCGTGGTATGAACCAGCGCCACTTGACGATGATAGGCATCGGGGGCGCTATCGGTACGGGCTTTTGGTTTGCCAGCGGTGAGCTCATAAGCTCGCTCGGCCCCGGCGGTGCGCTTCTGCTCTTTGGGCTAGTTGGCGCGATGGTGTATTTCCTTATGACGAGCCTCGGTGAGATAGCGACGTACGTTCCGCTGTCCGGCTCGTTTGAGACCTATGCCAGCAAGTTCATCGACCCGGCGCTGGGGTTTGCGATGGGATGGAACTATTACCTCAGCTGGGCCATAACGGTCACGTTTGAGATCGTCGTCGGCGCGAGGATACTGCAGTTCTGGTACCCGCCTGATGTACTTGCGCCCTGGATACCCAGCCTGCTGTTCTTCATCCTGTTGTTCGGCCTTAACATCATATCCGCTAAAGGGTTTGGCGAATCGGAATTCTGGTTTGCCAGCATAAAGGTCGCCGCTATCATAGTGTTCTTGCTCGTCGGCGTGCTGATGGTATTTGGCATAGTCCCGGGGCAGCCCCAAGGCGGGATGTTCGTCAACTGGGCGTATGCCGCAGCGGAGGGAGGCACGGGCACTATATTCTTGGGCGGGATTGTCCTAGTCCTGTCCAAATTCATCGTCGCGGCGTTTTCATTCCAAGGCACGGAGCTGGTGGGGCTTTCCGCAGGCGAGGCGGCAAACCCGGAAAAAGCCATCCCGAAAGCTGTCAACGCTGTATTTTGGCGCATAGTGTTCTTCTACCTAGGCGGCATCTTCCTCGTCAGCGTACTGGTGCCGTTCAACGACCCGCACCTGATTGGCGCTGACGTTGATTGGATGGAATATGAAGCGAGGGTTGCATTCAGCCCGTTCACGCTGGTGTTCCAAAACGCCGGCATTCATGCTGCCGCCCACATAATGAACTTCGTCGTCATAACAGCGGTGCTCTCCTGCGGCAACTCGGGGCTGTTCTGCGCAACGCGCATGCTCTACGCCATGTCTCACGAGGGCAAGGCTCCCAAGTTCCTAGGCAAGACCAACAGGCGCGGCGTCCCGCAAAACGCCCTGTTCGTAACTGCCGGCATCGCTGCCATCGGGTTCCTCGTCGACAAGATGCCGAATGTTGAAGTATACGACTACCTGCTGGAAATGTCTGGGATGATGGGCATGTTCGGATGGCTCGGCATCGCGCTCTGCGCATGGCGCTTCCGAAAGGCTTTCCTGCATCAAGGCCACACGCTAGATGAGCTTAAGTACAAGGCGAAGTTCTACCCTTATGGCCCGATCCTCTGCATGGTGTTTTGCGTCATGGTCATACTCGGCACGGGCATCGACGCCCTGATCGACTGGGCTCCGGTTTGGGCCCTTCAGCAATATCTCCCGCTGCCTCTGTTCCTTGGCTTGTATTTTATCTACAAGTTCTACATGAGAACCAAGATCGTACCGATTGACAAGTGCGATTTCTCATCGGAGTACAAGGTATACAAGAGAGGCGACCAAGACTGAAACAATTAACGTCTCACTGACAAACATCGGTTGCCGCGCAATAGCGCGGCAACCTGTTTAAGGGCTACAGCCCGCGTAAGAGGTGAAAAATGTACAACCTGCTGGTAGTTGACGATGAACAGAAGATAAGAGAGGTCATCCGCGAATACGCAGAGTGGAGCGGCCATTCCGTAACCGAGGCGGGCGACGGAATGACTGCATTAGGGCTTGTCAAACTGAATGACTACGACCTTGTGGTCATGGATGTTATGATGCCGAAACTGGACGGCTTTTCTGCCTGCAAGGAAATAAAAAAAGTCAAGGACGTCCCTGTGATTATGCTCTCTGCCAGAGGCGAGGAATACGACAAGCTGTTCGGTTTTGAGCTTGGCATCGACGATTACGTGGTGAAGCCTTTCAGCCCCAAAGAGCTTATGGCGAGAATCAGCGCAGTGCTGGCTAGGCGGAACCCGAAAACGCAGCCAGCCGCCACCGAACTGGCTTTTGGGGGGCTTACTATCGACATCCTCGGGAGGGCCGTATACGTGGACGGCGACAAGGTGGATTTGACGCCAAAGGAATACGACCTTCTGTTTTACTTGGTTGAGAACAAGAACATAGCCATTTCAAGGGACAAGCTGCTTTCAGAGCTGTGGGGGTACGACTTTTACGGCGACGATCGCATCATCGACACCCATGTCAAGAATTTGAGGAACAACCTTGGCAAGTACCGCAACTACATAGTCACGCTCAGAAGGGTGGGTTACAAATTTGACGCGCAGAGTAAAGTTTGACCATAGGAGCCTGAATTTCAAGATGTGGGCCTATTTTGCCGTTTTCGCCCTTGTGCTGATGGCGATTTTGTGGTTCTTGCAGATCTTTTTCCTGAACACCTATTACCAGGACATGAAGATCAGGGAGACGGCCAAAGTCGCGGAAGCCATTGAAAAACTGTATGGCAGCGACGATTTCCGCGCAAAGATCGACGAGCTGTCCATCACAAACGATATTTACATATACATCGAAACTTTTGGCGGCGGCATCGTCTTCTTGCCTTCGTCTGAGGATCGGTACTACTTTTCATATGCGTACCTTTCGGAGCTGAAGATGGTGAGGACTGCGCTGCTCGCGGGCGAAGAAACCCAAGCCTCAATCATTATCCCCGAGGCGCGGACGGACACCAATACCCTAGCCTACGCCACGTACCTGGGCGACACGCCAGAAAACCGGCTGATCCTCTACATATTTTCACCCCTTTACCCTGTATCGTCTACGGTTTCGATCCTCCGGACGCAGCTTGCCTACATTACAGTGATATCCCTGTTGCTGGCTTTCGCCCTCTCTTACTACCTTTCGCGGCGGGTCACAAGGCCCATCAGCGAAATCACCAGTTCAGCGAGGAGCCTCGCCGAAGGCAAGTACGGCATAACCTTTAAAGGGGGGCAATACACTGAAATAATCGAGCTTGCCGACACCTTGACCTATGCAAGCTCACGGCTTGAAAAAACCAGCACGATGCAAAAAGACCTTATGGCCAACGTTTCCCACGACCTTCTTACTCCGCTGACGATGGTGAAATCCTATGCGGAGATGATCAGAGACATTTCCGGGGAAGACGCTGAGAAGCGCAACGCCCATTTGAACGTCATAATTGAAGAAGCTGACCGCCTGAACCTGCTTGTAAGCGACATGCTTGCATTGTCGAGGGTCCAGTCAGGTTCCATCCCCCTTGTGAAAAGCCCCTTTAGCATCAGGGACGTCGTCGAAAGCATACTCCAGTCCTACGCCATTTACTGCGACAACGAGGGCTACACCGTAACCCTGCTTTGCGACAACGACGTCACTGTAGTCGCAGACGAAGCCAAAATCAAGCAGGTCATCTCAAACCTTTTCAACAACGCCGTGAAATACTGCGGTCAGGACAAACAAGTCATAGTGTCGGTGAAAAAGTCCGCCGGCAAGGTCAGGTGTGAAATTACTGACCACGGCAGCGGAATCCCGCAAAGCGAAATCGGGCAAATCTGGGAGAGGTACTACCAAGCGAGCACGAACCACGTTCGCGGCGCAGCCGGCACTGGGATCGGCCTTGCTATCGTAAAAGAAATACTCAGTCTGCACAACGCCGAATTTGGCGTCGCTAGCGAACCTGGCCAAGGCAGCACCTTCTGGTTTGAACTGACGGCTTAGTAGGGCGTCGGTTTTGCACTGACAGCTCAGCCGGGGGTAGAGGGGTATGCCGCTATTGCTTCGCGGACGCTCTTTGCCCCGACTATTTGAACTGGGGCGTTTTCAAGTTTAGTGGCGTTTTTATGTGGCAGGATTATCTTCTCAAACCCCATCTTCGCAGCCTCTTTCACTATTTTTTCTGCGTTTTGTATGCTCCTCAAATCACCTGTCAGGCCGATTTCCCCAAGGGCGATGGTTTTCCCGGGGCAAGGCATGCCTTTGAATACCGAATGCACCGCAATAGCTACTGCCAAGTCGGTCGAGGTCCCTTCGGGCTTGAGCCCTCCCACTATATTGACGTACACGTCGTGGTTTATCAGGGATATGTTCGCTTTCCTGTCCAGCACGGCAAGGATCATGTTCAGCCGCGTTAGTTCCACGCCTATGGAAGACCTCCTTGCGAAACCTATGTTGGCCGGGGAAGTCAGCGCTTGGACTTCAAGGATCAGCGGCCGTGTCCCCTCGTAGACGGCAGTTGCAACCGAACCTTCCATCCCGGTTTCCATGCCGTCAAGAAAGGTCTTTGACAGGTCCTCGATTTCAATTAGGCCCGCTTCTGCCATCTCAAAGGCACCTATCTCGCTGGTGGTTCCATACCTGTTTTTGTAAGCGCGCAGAATCCTGAGCTCGTGGTTCCTCTCGCCAGTAAAATTCAATACGCAGTCCACAAGGTGCTCGACAATCTTTGGCCCTGCCAGTTCACCGCTTTTCGTCACATGGCAGGCGATGAAGACAGGTATGCCCTTGGTCTTCCCTATCCTCATCAGCTCGTTTCCGCAAGCCCGCACTTGCGAGACGCTGCCTTGTGCTGAATCTAGGCCTGCTGTATACATTGTCTGTATGGAGTCTATTATTATGAAAACTGGGCATAGCTCATCGGCAATTGACGATATGTTTTCCATGTTTGTCTCTGATAGAAGGAAAAGGTCTCCCGGAAGCATGCCGCAGACGCGATCTGCTCTCATTTTTATCTGCTCAATCGACTCTTCGCCGGAAACATAAAGGACTTTTCCGTATTTCGCCGCAATCTTCACAGCTGACTGCAGGATGATTGTGGATTTCCCGATCCCTGGCTCGCCGGAAATCAACGTCAGCGAACCTTTGACAAGCCCGCCCCCCAATACCCTGTTGAGCTCGCCTATCCCCGTGTCGAGGCGCGCGTAATTGCCGGCGCTTATCTCCGTCGCCCTGCTCGGCTTCGGCCTTGTGCCCTTCGCTGACTGAGTGCTCCTGCGCCGCTTGTCGTTTTCGTCCGTTTCGACGATTTTTTCCTCAACCATGGTGTTCCATGCACCGCAAATGCACTGGCCTGCCCACTTCGGGCTTTCATAACCGCACTGCTGGCACACGAACACCGTTTTTTGCTTTGATGGCATTGTATTGATCCCCGTTCGTTAAAATATCTTTAGTGTTTTTTTGGTTATTGGTCGATTCCTAGAGGTTACCAGCAAGTTACCAGCAAGTTAAATTACTTCAATATGTTGTGATGCGAGCTTTGAAATGCCCTATATACAGTGGAATTCACTTCGTTGAAGCCTATAGCCTTTCCGCAACGGCAAGTTACCAGCAAGCTAAATTACGCCCAAATGGGGATATATCTCATGTATCGCGGAGCAGTTTTGGGATCAAGGGGCTTGATAAAGTGCCTATCAACTGCATCCTTAATTAATCTGGATATACTCCCAGAAGATGATTCTTTCAATCCAAAACGCTCTCGTAGGGAACTATTTGTCAACTGTTCACCTTGAACATGCTTAATACATGCATGAAGATAGCAAGCCCAATATCTGTCATCTGCAGATATGTTTGAAAATGGAATCTCTGCAAAAAGCGTAACTCTTGTGCTTTCTTGATATAGGCCTATCTTGGGTGCAGGTAGTTGCATCAACTCGCAAGTAAGCACAATTTTATCCCAACCAGTTCCGAGTTCCTCGCAAATCCTTAGACGTCTCATCAATGACGCCAGTTTTTCATTTCTAGATTTTGGTGGATTGTCAATGATTCTTTTTATATCCACAAGTGGGGTACCTGGATTTGTAATTTCAATGCGGTTTTGGAATATCTCAATAATAGGACCAGCTCCAGTAATTGAAAAATCTTGATGAATTAGTGCATTAGCGATAGCCTCCCTTATTGCCAAAATCGGATACGCAGACTCCTTTTCGCGAAGAGCGCTTTTTACCAGCTCATGAGTCGGAATCAGAGCCTCAACATACTTTATTAATTGCTCAAATCCTACAACGTATCCTGTTTCTACGATGTTCTCCTTGAGCATATCCAGACGATTATTTCCACCGTACTGCACCGTACGAATTGCTTTTCGAGAGAGCCTTGGGAAATCATCAAGTCGCTTCGCAAGTAGGATAGCACCTAAATTAGTTATTGAATATAAACCGTTGTCCTGTCGAACGAGAACCCCTTCCTCAATCAGAAAATGCGCTATTCCATCAATATCTGTGGGCTGTGGGACATTTCGAGTATAAAAGTAAACATAAGAGTCAAGAAAACTAAGTGCTTCACTAATGCTCAAGTCAAGTTTGGCATAGCGCTCTTCGAACTTTGAATTACGAATTCTGTCCCACAATTGTGCTTGTAAAGCAGGGAACTCATTCAACTTCTTTGTATAACTCCCAACCCTTATGTAGTCCATCTTTTCAAACGTAACAGTTTGATTAACCGCACTATTGATAATGAGTACGCCAACATTCATTTCCCCAATATGAACTGAGTGAAATTCAAAATCTGCATTTTTTGATAATAGTAAGCGTAACCAACTTTCAATTTCTTGATTGCCTTTTTTTAGTGTCTGAAGATTATAATCAGTTCCAACGACCTCACGTGTCTCATCGTCGATTCCCCAAAGCATATAGGCACAGTTTTTCTCTTGTAAGGTTGCGCTGTTGGCAAGCGCACTAATGTTCTGTCCTATTGTTTTTGGATCATAGTTATTGTGTTTAAACTCAACCCAAGGTGTCTCAGTCGGCAATTTGAGTAATTCACCGATTAGCTTGTCGAGATTTTCCATTTTCATTCCTCTTGATTTACGGTGCATCGCTTGACCAGTGTTTTTATCCTACCATTATTTGAGTTCAACTACAATACTAAATAACAAAAGATGCTCCTCCATTCATTAAGTATTTTTTGCCTGCTTCAGTTTTAGGTTGACGGTCGTGTTCTGGCCGCCTCGCGACACGGTTATGGCAAGGGTGTCCCCCACCTTGTGCGCGTCAAGGATCACGCTTACGTCTGCTGAGCTTTTAATTTCCTTGCCGTCGATGCTTATGATGCGGTCGCCGGATTTCAAGCCGCTTTCTGCGTCTGCCCAAGACACGTACACCCCGGCAGACTGGAGGCGGTACATCATAGCTGTGCGGGCGTCGAGCACGTCTATTAATGATGCGCCAAAGTCTATCCTTCCGGGCACATAGCCGTACTGAGCCAGCGAGCCGGCAATAGATTTCACCACGCTGACCGGTATTGCAAACCCGATGCCTTCGATGTCCGAGCCGCTGGATTTCGCGTTTACGACTCCGACGAGTTCCCCGAAGCGGTTGAACAGCCCTCCGCCGGAGTTGCCGGGGTTGACTGCGGCAGTTGTTTGCAGCAGGTTCATCGTTTGGCCGTCGATGTCGATGCTGCGGCCAAGAGCCGAGATTATCCCTTCGCTCACCGTGCCTCCAAGCTGCCCCAGCGGGTTTCCTATCGCTACGGCAAGCTCTCCAACCACTAAGCTTTCCGAATTGCCGTAAATCGCCGGCTGCAAGCCTGTCGCGTTGATTTTTAGCACTGCTATGTCAGTTTTGCTGTCGCGCCCCACGAGCTTCGCCTCGTATGCTGTTCCGTTTTTCAACCGAACGGTGATTTTGCTCGCCCCGTCTATCACGTGGTTGTTCGTAACGATGTAGCCGTCTGTCGAAATGACCACCCCGCTGCCTGCGCCTTCCGTGACGAATTGCCCCATCCGTCCGCTGCGCACTATCTGCTCGGTAAACACCTCTGTAACGCTGTTTGCAACGAGGCTTGCTATCTCGGGGATGGAAAGCTCCCGTGCCTGCGTGCTTTGATCTGCTGCTGACAGAGGCAAGATGCCAGGCGAAACG
>WRJV01000304.1 GCA_009778415.1 Clostridiales bacterium
CTGCATCCAAATCAGCCAGCATCTTGTCGTTGACGGTGTAGGTTCCAGCCTCAAGCGGCCGGACTAGGCCGCCGCGCCCCACCACTGCAGAGAGGTCTTTCATGTCGATGTCGTTTTCCTGCAGGAATTCTGCCAGGCAAGAAAGGCGCAAAGGCTTTTGCTCCATCAGGCTTTCGTAGCGGTCAAGGTCCCGGTTGTCGTAGCGCACCGTCTTTTCGGCCAGCTGCTGTTCGTTTGCAAACAGCGCCAGTTTTGTAGAGGTGGAACCCGGGTTGAGCGCCAAAATCTTAAATATAGCGTCAGTTTTCTCAGTATCAGCCAAAGATATCTCCCCTTTCAAATACAATTTTTGTCAATGTTTCTAGCGCGGGCGATGCCAGCGGCCCTGATTGGGCTCTGCCCTGCCGCTTTCCTCGGTAACTTGAAATATCTTTTCAGCGAGGGACGCAGACAGTTTTCTTTTCCTCACTCGGAACCGCCAGTTGCCCGCCGTCGTCCCAGGCGTGTTTATCCGCGCTTCGCTCCCGAGCAGGAGCCAATCCTGGATCGGGATGATGCAGATGTCGCTTTTGCTGTGCATTGCAGCTTTCACAAGCGCACCCGTCAAATTCAAGTTTTTGCCGGCTCTAAGGTATTTCCTCACAAACTCAAGAGAGTCTGGGGGCAAGTCGGCAAGCCAGCTTTTCGTAGTCGGGTTGTCATGGGTCCCTGTGTAAACAATGCTGTTTTCAGGGTACATGTGGGGCAGGTACTCGTTGTCCTCCGATCCGTCAAAAGCGAACTGGAGCACCTTCATGCCCGGAAACCCGCTGAACTTAAGGAGCCCCCGCACGTCTGGTGCCAAAAACCCCAGGTCTTCGGCAATTATCACAAGTTCCGGCGCCTTTTTTTTGACGACTGACACGAAGTTTTTCCCTGGGCCTGTCTTCCACTCGCCATGCACCGCGTTCACGCTTCCTGCCGGTATCGAGTAATACCCGGCAAAGCCCCTGAAATGGTCGATCCTCACTGCATCGAAGATTTCCCCCGCGTGCTTCAGGCGCTTAATCCACCACTCGTAGCCTTGCTTTTTGTGGTAGCCCCAATTGTACAGGGGGTTGCCCCAAAGCTGCCCAAATTCGTCGAAATAGTCAGGCGGGCACCCGGCCACGCTGGTCAGCTCCCGGGTTTTGTCAACTTGAAAGAGCTTGTGGTTCATCCAAAGGTCTGAAGAATCGGGGGAAACGTATATCGGTATGTCGCCGATGATTTCGACCCCGCTTTCGTTCGCGTATGCCTTGAACCTTTTCCACTGGTTGAAAAAAAGGTACTGCAGCGCACTCCAGAAATGCACTCTGTCGGCAAGGCGTTCCCTAGCCTCAAGCAAGTTTTTTTCATGGTAGATGCGGTATTTGTCGGGCCATCGGTGGAAGGACACCATGCCGTGCTCCTCTTTTATCGACATGAACAGCGCATAGCCGTCCAGCCATTCCGCATTCGCGGCGCAAAAGGAGGCGAACCCCTTGTCTTGCGGCTTGATCCGCATAGCGGCTTTCCCCAGCAGGACAAACCTCTTTTCATAGAGGTCGCCATAGTCGACAAGGTCAGGGTTTTCGGCAAACCCGGTTTTTTTAATTTCGGCAACAGAAAGCAAGCCTTCGCATGCGAGCGTTTCAAGGTCGATCCAGTAGGGGTTGCCCGCATGAGCGGAAAAGCTTTGATATGGGCTGTCCCCAAAACCGGTGGGCCCGATCGGGAGTATCTGCCAATATTTCTGTCCACAGCTCTTTAAAAAATCGACGAAATTGCACGCTTCTATGCCGAGGGTCCCTATGCCGTACCTAGACGGAACGGAGCTCACCGGCATCAATATCCCGCTGCTGCGCATCTGTGGTTAAACCATTTCTTTCAAATCAGGGCTCACAAGCAGCTTGCAGCCCGTTGCGGCAGCTACGTCCTCTACGGTGAAGTCAGGGTGCAGCTCAGTCAATAGGACGCCGCCGTCAGTTATTTCCATCACGCCCATCTCGGTGATTATCAAATCAACGACCCCGAGGGCGGTATAGGGGAGCGTGCATTCCTTCAGTATCTTGTGCTTGCCTTTCTGGGTGTGCTGCATAGCGATTATGACTTTTTTGGCGCCTATGACAAGGTCCATGGCACCGCCCATGCCCGGCACCATCTTTCCCGGCACTATCCAGTTTGAAAGGTTGCCCTTCTCGTCCACTTCAAGGGCGCCCAGTATGGTTGCGTCCACATGGCCTCCACGGATGATGCCAAAGGACGTGGCGCTGTCAAAGAACATGGCGCCCGGGTTCACAGTCACGTACTGCGCCCCTGCGTTCACTACGTCCACGTCTTCGCTGCCCGGGCTTGGCGCAGGGCCCATGCCCATGATCCCGTTTTCGGACTGCAGTATTATCTCCACCCCTTCAGGAAGGAAATTGGCTACCATTGTGGGGAGCCCTATGCCTAGGTTCACCACATCGCCGTCGTGCAGCTCCATTGCGACTCTTTTCGCTATTCTTTCTTTTATATCTGCCAAGGTTTTTCACCTCCCACTATCGCATCCACGAATATTCCCGAGGTAACCACGTTGTTCGGGTCGATTTCCCCGATCTCCACCACTTCGCAAGCCCCGACTATCACGTACTCGGAGGCGGCGGCCATCATCGGGTTGAACGTCCGTGTAGTGCCGTTGTACGTGGTGTTTCCGAATTTGTCGGTTACCGAGCCGCGTATAAACGCAAAATCTGCCCGCAGCGGCTTTTCGAGAAGATATTTCTTGCCGTCCACTTCTATTACGTCCTTCCCTTCTGCGACAATTGTCCCCACGCCGGTCGGGGTGAGGAAGCCGCCGAGCCCGGCGCCGCCGGAGCGTATTCTCTCGGCAAGGGTCCCCTGGGGCACGAGGATGCATTCCAGCTTGTCCTCGGCAACGTCAGTGTTCATCCTCTGCGCAACTTCCGGGTTTAGGCCCACATGGGACGCTATCAGCGTCTTTATCTGCCCGTTTGAGAGCAGTTTACCGGTGCCCCTCCCAGGAACGCCGGCGTCGTTGCATATTATCGTCAGGTTTCGGCTGCCTTTTTTCACAAGGGCGTCCACTAGGATCTCCGGCGTCCCGCAGGCCATGAAGCCGCCGATCATGATGGTTGCGCCGTCCTCTATCCTTGAAACGGCTTCATCAGCTGTCATCAATTTGTTTTTCAATACATCGTCTCCTCTCAGGATATTTTTGTGTTGACTTTACTTCAATTCTCTTTTGACCATTTCGGTGAGCACAAACGACGCCACGTGCTCGGCGTAGCTGTGCGGCCCGAACCCGGCGTCGTAGCCAAGCTCCTGAGCCAGTTCATGGGATATCCTCGGGCCTCCGCAAACCAGGATGACCTTGTCCCTTAGCCCTTCGGCTTCAAGCAGCTCCACCATGTTGGTAAGGTTGGCGATGTGTACGTCCTTTTGCGTCACTGTCTGCGACACTAGGATTGCGTCCGCTTTCAATTCCACCGCCTTTGCTATGACGGCTTCGTTGGGGACCTGGCTGCCCATGTTTACAGCCTCGATGCCCTTGTAACGTTCAAGCCCGTAGTGGCCATGGAAACCCTTCATGTTCATGATTGCGTCTATGCCTACGGTATGAGCGTCGGTTCCTGTGCTCGCGCCGACGATCACGACGTCCCTTTTGATGTTCTCCTCAATGAACTTCTGGCATTCGAGCCTGTCCATGATCTCCACTTCAACCTTTGTAACCTTGATGCTTGTAAAGTCCACAGTGTGCTGGCATTTCCCGTACACCACAAAGAAAGTGTAGCCGCCGCCCATGTCGTGGGAATAAACTACAGCTGGCTCGTCAAGCCCCATTTTCTTCACAAGCTGCTTAGCCGCCTCGCTCGCTTCTTCCCCGTAGGGGACAGGCAGCGTAAAAGCTGTTTCGACCATTCCGTCGTTCATGGTGTCGCCGTAGGGTTTCACCTTCGTCAGGTCGACCTTGCTGATTTCCGTGCTTACAGCCGCCATCACTTTTCACCTCCAAGCATCATAGATATAAACGGGTTGAAGTAGCCTTCGGCCTTTGCGCAAACGCCCGCCAGGCCTTTGCCCCCGTCCCTGGCCCTCTTTACCCCACCGAATTTGCCCTGCTCGATGGTGTAAAATAGCCCTTCTTTTTCGATTGTCTTCAACAGTACTGCTGCATCCGCAAGGACTTTCTGCGCCCTCTGCTGGATGATGCCGCCCTCCTTGAACTGTACTTCTTCGCCAAGAGCCCTTGCGTTGTTGAAGATGTAGGAAGCGTTTTCAATGGCGAGGTAGCGGTCGTGCATGTGGGGCGTGTGGATCGCTTCCGTGAGCATGCCCAGAAGCTGCAGAGACTGGCCAGACCAGACCGCGATCAGGTTGAACAGGGCGTCTTGGACGTTCCCCTTGAAGATGTTGCCCGTCATAAACTTGGTCGGGGGCATGTACTTCAGTGAAGCGTTTGGAAAAATCTCCTTTGCCATGATAGCTTGGGCGAGCTCGTAGAGGAAGCCGTTTTCTATGTCGGGGTCCATCTCAAAGGCGTGGCCGAGGCCCATCTGCCCTTCGCTTATATTGGCAAGAACCGCAAACTGCTCGTTAATAAACTGGGATGCAAGCACGGTGTGGGCTTCTTCGTAAGCGTCGGCAGTAGTCAGGTAATTGTCTTCCCCGGAATTGAAGATAATCCCGCAGTACCCTATGATCACCCGCGAGAAGAACTGGTCGATAAGCGTCCGCTGCATGTTGATGTCCCTGAACAATATGCCGTACAGCGCGTCGTTCAGCATGACGTCGAGCCTTTCGATGGCGCCCATTGCAGCGATTTCGGGCATGCACATCCCGGATGAATAGTTGCAGAGCCTTATGTACCTGCCCACTTCTTCCCCGACTTCGTCGAGGGCCTTCCTCATGATCTTGAAATTTTCCTGCGTAGCGTAAGTCCCGCCAAAACCCTCGGTGGTCGGTCCGTAGGGGACGTAGTCGAGCAAGCTCTGAGCCGTAGTCCTGATGACGGCGATTATGTCCGCCCCCTGCCTTGCGGCTGCTTGAGCTTGCACCACGTCTTCGTAAATGTTCCCTGTTGCTACGATTACGTAGATGTACGGCCTTCGCCCTTCGCCGATTGTCCGAAGGTACTCGTTCCTCTTTTCGGTCTGCTGCCTGATCCTTGCGAGTGACTCTGCTACGACCGGTTTGATTTTCTCTTCCGCGTCTTTTGCGGATGCCAAGGGGAGCTTTGTGATGTCCAGTTCCCCCAATGCTGTTTTTTCAGCGATTTCCTGCGGGGACAGCCCTGTCTGGATCATAGCGTTGCCAATCCAGTAAGCCATGCCTTTTGGCAGCCCTCCTGCGTCTTTTACTTGATCAACCAAGACGTTTGGCAGCGGCGTCTCCACATCGTCTACGCCGTCCACCCCCAGCAGCCTGACAACAGTCCTTTCCGTACTCACCGTCGTATGCTTTTCTATGAATTCCTGCATGTTCCGCGCAATGCTGGCTGCATAGGCCCGCGCTTCGGTGATGACGGCTTGGTCTAGGTTCAATTTACTCTTCATCCATTTCCTCCTTTGTCGTTATTACAGATTTTCCTTGCGTGTTCAATTATTTCGTCGTTGATCCCGAGCATCCTCGCGATGTTCAGCGCATCCCTCGGGACCTCTTTGCCGCCTGCTGCGATGTGCAGCCTGTAATCCATGTGTTTTGATATTATGTTTATCCTCTCGCGCCTGCTGGCGTAGCGCAGCTCCTTGTCGAGCTTGCCAAAATCGACGCCGGCCAGTCCGGCCACCAGCAGGTTCACGACCCCGCCTTCTGCGCCTACGTCAAAATGGGTGGTAAAGAGGCTTATGTACGGTTTGCCCTTTAGGTAGGCTATCAGGCCTTTTGTCAACGCGAAGCCTTCTTGCGGGTTCGTCCCGCTGGCGATTTCGTCGATGAGGAACAATGCGCGGGTTTCGCCGTTGTCGAGCATCTCCTTGAGGGTTTCCATCTCGCTCCCAAAACCAGAAAGCCCCCTGTCCAAGGACTGGTTGTCGCCGATCAATATCTGCATGTAGTTTGAAAGCCCGAGGCTGGCCCTCTTGCAGGGCACAAAAAAACCGTACTGAGCGAGCAGCGGGACCAGGCCTGCGAGTTTGAGCGATACGGTTTTGCCTCCCATGTTGGCGCCTGTTATGCATGTCACCCCATCAGTAAGCGAAAGGCTTACCGGGCAGTACGCTTTAGCTTTTGAGGCGAGTACGTCTTCGACCTGAAGATGCCTGCCGTCTTCGATTTCAATGACATGCTCCTCCCTTATCTCAGGTATGGTGCAGCCGTGCTTCTGCGCGTATAGCGCTTTTGCCACAGCCACGTCGAGCTCGCCGATTTTGGCGCAGTTTTCGAGGAGCCCCGTTTCGTACCCCGCTATTTCAAGGGACAGCCTTTCCCGCACCAAAAGCTCCTGCTGCTCGATGACCTGGATCGCGTCATCTAGTTGGGCGAGCAGCTTGTCAGTCTCCGCGTCGCCTCTCAGGGCAAAAGTCACTGAAACATAATCCTCTTCGCTCTTTACAAGTTCGGGGATGCCGTTCATCATTTTTATCTGTTCGGCGCTGGTTTTTGAAACTAGGCAATCAAATCTGGGCGTCAATGCAACGCCGTATTTTTCCATTATTGCTTCTTTTTGTTTTTTTTGTTGCCGCCTGATGCTCCCTTCAAAGTCCCTCTTGCGTTTCCTCGCTTCTGAGAGGGCCTCTGAAAACTCGTCGTAAACATAAAAAGTGTCCATCCTGTCGCTTCTTGGGTCAAGAGTGGAGAGGAGGGCGTCCAAGTCTTCCAGCAGGTAGCTTTCCGGGATTTTGACGGGGGAGTCCGAAAGGATTTTCGAAATCCTGCCCATTTTCAGCAGCAGGCTTTTTATCTCGAAGAGCTCCACCACCGAGAGGGTGTCTTTGCCGCTTCTGGAAATGGTGAAGCTTATGTCCTTCGTCTCCATGAATATCCGCAAAAGCTCGCCTGCGTCGTCGGGGTTTTCGCTTATGAACCGCAGTATGGTTCCGAGCTTCTCAAATTCCTGCCTGAGAAGGTTTTCCTCCCCCGGGAAATAAGGAGACTTTTCCTTGATGGCTTTTCTCCCGAAAGGTGTGTTGACATTAATACTGGCCAAAACATAGTCAAATCCGGTTTCGTTTCGGGTTTTTGCGTTTGCGAGCCGTTTCCTCATCTGCCTGCCCTCGTTCCATTACTGAAGCTTTACGTCTATTATCCTGATGTGGGGTACAGCCTTTTCCATGATTTCAATCAAATTCTCGTGCTGGAAAGAGTACCCTTCCGGTGACACGGGATTGACGGAAATGGCGGCTATTTTGATGTTTTTGAGCACCTTGGCGACAAACCCCTTTTTCACGAGCCGCTGCCATTCGGCAAAGCTAAGGAATATCTTTGTCGGGTTTTTCATCACAAAGGTCACGTGCGAAAACTTTTTCGGGTGAATGTTCCTTACGACGCTGCTTGTAAGCGCTCCGGGGATGTACACGTACTCTGTGTCCTCGTCGATCGCATCGTCGATCGTCCCGCTGGCGTCAAGGCCGGTTTCTATGTCAAGGCCGCAAGTTTTCCCTTTGCCTGCCACCGTTATCTTGCTGCAGCCTTTGAAGGACTCAACGGCCCATTCGTCGTCAAGCTCCGGCAAGCCGTACAAACCTGCCAGGTAGGCGGTTTCTTCTGCCACCTTTTTCATGTTTCTCGAAAGCACTGCGCCGGTGGCGAGGATTATGGCGTCCGAAGTTTCAGGGGCGGCTATGGACTTCCTGTCCACCGCCCCGTCTATAAGGATTATTTCCGCGCCGCATGACATCATCTCGCCGTACATCAGCTTGTGGTCGGACGTCAAAACAGGCCCCGCGACTTGCACGTAACCACTGTCTACGACCCTGCATATCATGACAGGGCCGATAGACGTGTGGTATTTTGTCATGCGGAGTATTTCGAGCCCGGCAGACGCGCTTTCAAACAAGCTGGTCGGAACGCTGACGATAGTCCCCGGGTAAAGGTAGACTTTCGGTTTTTCCGTTCCCGTGACTAGGTCAACTGATTCGCCGTCCCTTCCCGTAGAAGTGACCCCAAGGGTAACGCACTCGTCTGCCGCTTCTTCTATCAAGTAGTTGAGGGTCGTCGTCTTGCCGGCGTTTTTGGCCATCCCGACGACCGACAGTGTCCTGTATTCGTTTTTCAGGCTTGACAGAATCGCCATCTCTATTTGTTTCTTTGGTGCCTTAAAAGATCCTGTGGCTCAAGCGCAAGCCTTTCCCCCTGCTCAAGCCCTGCAACGCCTTCGTAATGGTATTTTTTCTTGCCGGTGCAGTAGTCGCAGGTGCATTTCATTTCGGGAAGGTCGTCTGGTTCTGTGTAGGTCGTTATTACGCCTTCGTAGTTCCTCAGTATCACCTTTCCGGGCGCTTGGGATATGATGTACTGCGGCATTACCGGAATCTTGCCGCCGCCTCCGGGAGCGTCGACTACGAACGTTGGGACTGCGTAGCCTGAAGTGTGCCCCCTGAGCCCTTCTATAATCCCTATGCCGCTTGCCACCGAAGTCCTGAAGTGCTCGATTCCCAGCGACAAGTCGCACTGGTAGATGTAGTACGGCCTCACCCTGTTCTTGACGAGGCAATGCACCAGGTCCCTCATGATGTGCGGGCAGTCGTTGATGCCGCGGCACAGCACGGACTGGTTCCCAAGAGGTATGCCTGCGTCAGCCAGTTTCCTGCAAGCTTCCATCGACTCGGGAGTCATTTCCTTCGGGTGGTTGAAATGGGTGTTGAGCCATACAGGGTGGTATTTTCTCAGCATGTTCACCAGGTTGTCCGTGATCCTCTGAGGCATGACGACAGGGGTCCTTGAACCGATCCTCACTATTTCCACGTGGGGTATCGCCCTTATCTTTTGGATTATTTCTTCCAAAATGTCGTCGTCCACGCAGAGGGCGTCACCGCCGGATAGCAGCACGTCCCTCACGACCGGCGTTTTTTTGATGTACTCGATGCACTTGTCGATGTCCTCCATGCTCCTTGCGCCGTCTTTTTCGCCGGCCAGCCTTCTCCGCGTGCAGTGCCTGCAGTACATTGAGCACTGGTCTGTTATCAAAAACAACACCCTGTCAGGGTACCTGTGGGTAAGCCCGGGCGCCGGAGAGTCCTCGTCCTCGTGAAGCGGGTCGAGCATGTCCGCCTCGCTCCTGTGGGTCTCAGCAAGGACAGGCACAGCCTGCATCCTGACCGGGCACCTCGGGTCGTCCGGGTCCATCAGCGACGCGTAGTGGGGCGTGATCCCGACCCTGAACCCATGCATTACTTTTTCGATGTCCTCTTTTTCCTGTGCGGTCAGGTTTACGACCTGAGCTATCTGCTCTACCGTCGTCAGCCTGTTCGTAACCTGCCATTTCCAGTCGTTCCATTGCTCGTCCGTCACGTCTTTCCACATTGGAACGTTTTTTCGGTTAATAGTTGCCATTTTTATCCCCCTTATTCCTCTCTTTTTAAGAATACAGTTCAGTGAACACTTCTCTCAGCTTGTCGCTCTCCCTTAGCAGCTGAAGCGTTATGTCGGCATGGCCTTTTGTATAGCCGTTCCCTACTATCATGTTGACGTCCTTCCCTACGCCTTCTGCGCCGAGGGCTGCTTTTGTGAAGCTCGTCGCCATCGAGAAGAAGTACACAGTGCCACCGTCCTTGCACGCGAGGATTGACGCCATCTCAGTGTTTTCGATGTTCACGCAGTTGATCACTATGTCGCAGAGCTGGCCGTCCGTCAGTTCCATTATTTTGTTGTACGTGTCTACGGCGTCGGTTGCGCTGGCTGCAAAGTATTCGTCTGCAAAGCCCAGGTTCCTCGCCCTGTTCGTCGATTTTTCAGAATGGCCCATACAGATGACTTTGCCTGTAACCCCAGCCCTTTTCTTGGCTTCGTAGAGGCACAGCATGCCGGATTTGCCGCCGCCCCCTATTACCAGCACTGTGTCGCCTGGCTTTACGAGCTTTGCCACCTGAGCCGGCGCACCTGCCACGTCGAGGGCGGAAAGAGCCAGCCCTTCAGGCATGTCTTCCGGAATCTTTGCATAGATGCCGCTCTGGAACAGTATTGCCTGCCCTTTGATGTCGACCTGGTCAATATCAGGCCTGATTTCAAAGATTTCGTCTATGACCAGCGGCGTCAGCGACAGGGACACGAGCGTGGCGATCTTGTCCCCAGCCTTAAGGTCGCCTTTATAGGCTGGACCAACTTCTTTGACAGTTCCGATGAGCATCCCTCCGGAGCCCGTGACGGGGTTCTTGTGCTTTCCTGCTTTTGCTACAATTCCCTTCATGATTTTTTTAATCTCGTCAAGGTCCCCTTTCGCCTGTTCTTCGATCTGAGTGAAGGACGCTGAGTCGACATTCAACGTCTGTACGTCGATGAGCACTTCGTTGTCGTAGATCTCCATGGTGTTGTCGATTACGTCAGCCGGCTGCGGCAAAACTCCCTTTGGTGAAATAACTCTGTGTGTCCCGTATGGGCATCCTTTTTTCATTTTAGTCCCTCCTAAACATTAATAATAGTGTTAACTATTTATAACAGCAATAAACATGCCGGCACATCAAAACTTGGTTCCGTTCAAATTTGCCGTCATAATCTTATAATAAGCCAATGCGATGATATTTGCAATGGTTTTTAGTGGTGATTTTTGGACGATTCGACAAAAATGCAGCGCCAGGAAAACCTAGCGCCGCACAGGTGTGGCGAAACCGCCCAGTTACTTAGTGTAGTGGATGAAGAGATCGAGAAGGTCAAGCATATTGATGACCGCGTCCCCGTTTACGTCGCACATGCTTGCGGCGACGCCGTTGCCCCAGAAGTCGTTTACTTTTATGAAGTCATCCCAACCTGGGGTGTTCACGTTGAAGCCGCAGTAGAGCAGCATGACGCCAAGGTCCAGCGCATCCACAATGCCGTCCCTGTTCAGGTCGTACTTCGACTTTGCGACTACCGTCTGCGCTGCCCCTACCTCGATTAGTTGCGGTCCTTACACGATTGATGCTAACAATCGGTTCTACAAGCGGCACCGCCTCTTTAGGCAGAGCGCCTATATATTTGCCTTCAAGATGACAACCGATCAACCCCATTAAAGGATTGTCGACCAGATAATTAATTTTGTACAGGTCTTCGGCTCTCATGACGTAATCAGAGGGGTTGCCTACGCCTGCAACATAATTGCGCAGCATCCAAACAGGCACCGCGCCGTCGCTGACAGAAGGCCCGCTTGATTTGTTGGAAAGGAGAAGGTTGACAAATCTGACCGCGTCGGTGCTGTTGCTGTAAAACACTATATAATCAGCTTCGGGTCGGATAATCAGCGTATATATCAGCGTATGAAGATGGTAAAAACGTATAATCGTCTCCCGGCCTCAGAATCTCAGAAATGAAGTTCCTGTGCGCCTGCTTCATGTCGAATACGTATGACCCGGCAGGATAAGTAAAACCATCATACGTTACAGGAACTGTGATTGCGCTTGCCTTAGCGCCATGACGCATAGCAAATTCAACAGCTTTTATTGCCTCAGCTACGTTGAGCTGGGTTTCAGCCGTACTGGGAAGCACTAGATAATCCGGGAAGCGGTTAAGTTTTTCTCCCGGGTTGTCAGGGTCTTCTTTCCGGGCAAAGCCCTTATACTTCGCAATCCCGTATTGGCCAGGGTCGGTGGAATTCGCGGACGTCTGCATGTAAACGTTGTATTTGCCGGCTTCATAAGAATCGACGTTGGAATGCGGGAGCTCAACGGTATAGCCCAAACAGCCGTAGAGGTACGAAAACGACGGAAGGTAAATAGCCCCTTGATACTCCCATGCATGCGAAATACAATCCCTGGAGGTATGGAATCTGTTTCGTCTTGTCAAGGACTTATTTTTACAGTCGAGTGGAACGAAGCTGTTTAAGACGCAACAAACGCCGATATAATCAGCGTTTGCGGTATTTGTAAATATTTTGTTTTTGTTGTATTGAGCGTTGTTTTTCAACAAATTCATTGAACGAATAGACACGTTAAATAAAAAAACCTTACCGAGCGCATCTCACATACAAATTATTCGGACATCGTCCCAATAGGTACGACATTCACGCCATCAAGTCGTCTGTGCGCAAATCCGTTACCGGTAATCACCGTCAGTGCGGCGGGAGCCTTTGTTTTGTCGGTATCAATTTTTTCGGCGAATTTTATAAGATTATCCGCGGCGGCATCCACAGCACCTATTCCGAGTTTTATCTCAAACGCTCCCCATGTGCCGTCTGAATACTCGATAATTGCGTCAATTTCCAGTCCGCGTGAATCACGGTAGTGAAACACTTTGCCGCCACTGGCATCGGCATAAATTCTTAAATCGCGGATAGCGAGTGATTCAAACAATAACCCGAAATAGTTCAAATCCGCCATCAATTTATCGACTGACAACCCAAGCGCGCCGACCGCCATTGACGGGTCGGTAAAATGACGTTTGGGAGATTTTCGGAGCATATCCGATGAACGGATGTGTGTATTCCATGCCGGAAGATTATCAACCGCCATCAGGCGTTCAAGAGCAGAAAGATAATCGGCAATGGTTTCATCGTCCAGCTCGTTATCGCTTCCCCCGGTATCTTTCGATAGCGCGGTTAATGTTACTTCCGTTGATATATTCCGCGCAAGGGATTGAAGTAAACGTGTAACTTTGTAAGGGTCACGGCGTTTATCAGAAACTTTGCTTATATCGACTTCAGCTATTAGCTTCATATAATCACTGACAAAACGCAAGCCGTCGGTGGAACTTTCGCCTATAAGCCCCGGCCAACCACCCAAAGTTATTTTTTCCGCAAACTCGCCGAGGTTAAAAGAAACGGCTTCTGAGTGCGGCGCTTCGCCTTTCATTAAAGAAGCAAGGCTCACTTCGCCGGTTGACCAACCTTTTTCATGCAAAGACATGGTTCGCATCCGCATAACCGAAAACCTACCCACGCCTGAGTGCCGCTTTGCCTTATCGTCGGGCGTAGCGGAGCCGGTGAGGATAAATTGTCCCTTTTTTTTGCGTTCGTCTACTTCGCGGCGCACATAGTTCCATATCTGTGGATAATCCTGCCATTCGTCCAACAAGAGCGGCGTTTTTCCTGCCAATATAGTTTTAGGGTCTATTTCCATTTTAATTTTCACTTGTTCATCAGCATCAAAGCGAACGACACCGGCTGCTTGTTGTGTGGCGGTTTCTGTTTTTCCGCAGCCTTTCGCCCCTTCTATAAGAACCGCTCCCGAGCTTTGCAAGCGCTCGGCAAGGAGCTTATCAGCAAACCTTTTATAGTATTCCATATATGATACACCTCTTTCACTGCTTATTAGTTTATCATGCCATCCGCTAAATTGCAAGCGTTATATCCGCTATTATATGAACGATATAATCGGAAAATTATTATTGAATTTCAATTTCTAATGTGTCCTTATAGAATACCCATATTCATGCCCCAACGACGCTGCAGTTGAAGCTGCAACCGACACATATAAAAACGACCCTGCTCGGATTTTCGTACAAAGAGAACATATTCTTTCAAAAAGATGTGGGTGATGCTATAATTATCTATAACGATTATTACCAAAAGCTGAAAGTAGGCAACTAAACCTATAATAACTGATTCATAGATTTTGATGGCACAGAACTGGAAACCATGCTGGACTGGGCAATAATCTATCCTGAAAATGAACAGCTCAAATTTTTCATCACAGCAGACCGTTTCATGTTCAACAACGATGAATTTGAGGAATATCCAGCCTATTACAGCGAGCTTGACCGGCATTTAGCCAAAGCGCTAGTGTCGGTAGAAAAAGCGGCTGACGCTTTTGGCGAAGCATTTGCGCAGCAGCATAAAGATGACCCAATCCATTACTTTGTCGGTGCTGGCAACCAATATGGCTCCACTTACTCATACGCGATGTGCTATTGGGAAGAGCAGCATTGGATGCGTACCAAATCGATCCATGCGGCAGAATTCTTTCACGGTATGTTGGAGGTAATTGACAGAGATACCAACGTGACAGTGTTTTTGGGCGAAGATTCACAGCGTCCGCTAAGCGAACGTGTTGCAAAGTTTTTGCCGAGAATATGCAGCCGATACACCTTGGATGATATTCAAGGCAAAAAAGCCAGTTAGATTGGCGGCGGTTGGCGATAATTGTATGGACGTTTACGATCATGACGGCAAGGCTTATCCCGGCGGCAATCCTGTTAATGTAGCCGTCTACACCTTGCGTCTTGGTGGCGCGGCTTCTTATGTCGGAGTTGTAGGCAACGACGACTATGGCAGGCAGAAGAAAGCTGCGGTTGCCGCAAAAGGCGTTGACGTATCCCACATGCGTACCGAGTCAGGAAGCACCGCGTTAACTCATGTAAAAATAACTAACGCGGGCTATCGCCCGCAACCCAGATGGGGCGCTGCCCCATACCCCGGCGGAACTCGGAAATGAATTCCTCGTTCCTCACGC
>WRJV01000305.1 GCA_009778415.1 Clostridiales bacterium
TGACATACCGGACATCACCGACCAGAGGCTGAGCTACAGCATCCCGGCCGGCACGACGGGCGACATCACCCTGACGGCCCACTGGCTCGAAGTGGTGGTCAATCCTGACGACTTCACCATCAGCTACGTCATGAACGGCGGGACTAACGCCAGCGGCAACCCCACTTCCTACAACGCAGACAGCTCTTTCCCGATCCGCATAGCAAACCCGACCAGGTCAGGGTACGATTTCACCGGCTGGACTGTGGCTTTTGCCAATCCGGATATAGCAAATATTACAAGCTTGACAAAGAACTACAGCATCCCGGCCGGCACGACGGGCGACATCACTTTGACGGCTAACTGGAAGAGTACACCCAGTACTCCCAGCACCCCCAAGAACCCTATCAGGCCTACAACGCCATCCGAGAACCCTGCAATCATACCCGACAACCAGACTCCGTTGGATGACTATCCTCCGTGGAATCCCGACAGCTGGGAATACCCGCCGCTTAACATCGACGGGGGCGACATCCCTCTTGCGGATATTCCGAAGACTGGCTTTGACAGCATGCTGCTTGCCTTTGCCCTGCTCGGAGCGTCGCTGACTGCAATGCTGGCGGCACTGCGCCTCAAGAGAAAAAGTTCAGGCCAAAAGGCCCAATAAACTGTCAGTAACTTTACATCTGAAATAGATAAGGGGACAGCAACACCGGAAGAGCTCTAAGCTCGACCGGTGTTGCTGTATTAACTGAGGCACTCGCTTTGTTCGGCAAAAAATAAAAGACGCAAGACGGTTGTTTCTATACCAACTTGCGGCCTTTATGAAAGGATGATGAATTATGTTATTTAGATAATTTCTTTTTTATTTGGCAACTGGGTATCTCAGCCTCACTTTGAGTTTCTTCGCCCTGAACTGTATAAATGTAAGGCCTGCCACCAAACTGACAAATAATATCGGCATGTCGCTCATTACAGTTGCGCTGCTCATTGATAACGCCTCCTCCCTAAGATTAAGATTTTGTTTTTTTAGTGTTTATTAGTGTTTATGTTCTCTGTTGTCTTATATATTTAGTATAGAGCATCAAGCCCCTTTAATGTAAATAGGGTTTTTGAATTTTTTTTGAGTTTTTTTGAATTTTTTTTGGTGGTAAGCTGTGAACCCACTCGTTTCAATGGGTTTCAGGATAATTTTTTTTTCGCATAGGCGTGAATTTGTCAAAAATATCACTGTTGTTACATATATTTACCTATTTTTACTACGTTATTCCTTAATGTAACTTGAAGGTTTGCGGTGTTAAACTTCAAAAAACGATATTCATTTTTATCTTCTGTGGTATAATGTCTATTAGCAGGTCTTGTTCTTTTTGTCTCAACAAATCGCAAAAATCTGGAGGGAATCATGAAAAAAGAAGATTTGACGCCAATCAATGCATCAACATTTTATGAAGGGATGTATATCAATGGTGATGTATATTTCAATTACGGAAAAAGCTATGTTTTATTGTGTAGGGATGTAACCATCACGGAAGCCCTTTTGGCAAAATTCTATCAGACAGAATTAGGGATGCACGAGCTTTACGTTGAAAAAAAATACCTCGACGGCATCGTGGCCCTCAGTGCGCAGTTCCAAACGCTTCACAACGAACGCAACGAAACGTCGCCGGAAGTCCGTGTCTCGGCTGAAGAGGCGGAAAAAATCTCCAGAATGATGGCCCTGTCATTGAAAGTTACCCTGCATGAGGACTATCTGGATCTGCGGAACCGGATCGGTTCGGTCATGGATGAAATACGAAGCGCAAGAAAGGTGCCTTGGAAAGCCGCTGACGCCCTCAAAGAAGAAATCGCCACCAAAATCGAGCTGACAGACCCTGCCCTTTTGATAGAGTGCATCAACAACCTCAGATCGCCCGACGATTACCTCAACGCCCATGCAGCCAACGTCGGCATGCTGAACGGCATGATCGGAACGTGGCTGGACCTTCCCCCGGGCGACGTGGACACATTGATAAAAACCGGGCTGCTCCATGACATCGGCAAACTCAGGATACCCGTTGACATCCTGAACAAACCCGGTCCGCTGACCGACGAAGAATTCTTAGAAGTGAAAAAGCACTCCATGTATTCATATGAAATACTGAAGTTTTCCAGGGAAACCGACAACCGCATACTGGAAGGCGTCCTGTCTCACCACGAGCGGCTCAACGGCTCAGGTTACCCAAGCGGCATACAAGTGTCTCAGATTTCGCTGTTTGCCAGAATAACCGCTGTTTCTGACGTCTACGACGCGATGGTCGCCAAGCGCGCCTACAAAGACCGGCATTCCCCGTTTGACATACTCGCAGAGTTTGCGTTTCACAAGTTCTCAAACCTCGACATAGGCATCGTCAACGTTTTCCTCGACAAGCTGCCGATGGCTCTGGTCGGGAAAAACGTGCTCCTGTCAGACGGGAGGACCGGTAAAGTCGTCTACGTGAACCCCTACGATTTTTCGTACCCCATCGTCGAAATCGACGGCAAGCTGCTTTCTACAAGCCCTGCCTTCAAGTGCCTCGCAATGGAGAATTTCCTTGCCACAGTAGAAGATTAGCGGCTTTGTTGCGGGCGACAATCCACGTTGGCAGCTTAAATGGCGGCTACGCGCTTGTAAACCTCAACCGCCGTTTCTATCAGGCTGTCGTCAAAGTCGTAGCCTTCTGTACAGAGGTCCGGAACATCGCCGGCGCCGATGAAGAAATTCGCGCCGTCGATCAGTTTCGTATAATGCCCGAAATCTTCTGAGCCCCTTAATGGTTCATTCATATCGATGTACTCGTACCCGCAGTTTTTGCATGCTTTTCTGATTTTTTCGACGCTGCCGCTGCAGTTCGCAGTCTCGGGGAAAGCGTCTGAGTAAGATATCTCAATATCGAGGTTGCCAGCTAAGCTGAGTTTCGTTGCAACAGATATCAGTTCCTTGACAATCGCATCCAGTTCATATTCGTACTGCCCCCTGCACGTAAAACATATTTCTGCTTCGCCCGGAGAAGTGTTGAAGTTTCTATCGCCCAGCTTAATGTGTACAATTGTACACTGAACCAGCCCGTAGTATTGATCCCCTGCAAGCATGTCCGGCACGTACTGCACGATCTTGGCCGCTGTTTGGGCAGGGTTCCTTCCGTTTTCAGGTATGCTGGCATGGGACGTCGCACCGATCAGTTTCACGCTGACGCCCTTCGATGCACAGTTTATCGTCCCTTCCCTTGCCGCGATTGCACCGTATGGGTATTCCGGCATGTTCTGAAAGGAGAACATTTCCTCTATGCCGCGTTCCCGTATCAGTTCACAGCACTCGGTTGCCCCGATCCCGGTTTCCCCTGCATGCTGGAACAGGAAATACACGTCCCTAGGTGCGCCGTGACGGCTTGTTTCAACGGCAAAAGCAGCCAGCGAAGCGCAGTGGCCGTCATTGCCCCATTTGTGCGACGCTTCTGTGTTTTCCGAATGGTACGGCAAGCTGCAGTCCTCTGACAGGGCGATGGCGTCCATGCAAGCCCGGAACGCGATGCCCGGCCCATCTGCCCCGGACTTGTAAATCGCGTAGAACCAGGGTCCCCTGTCCACCAGCTCCAGCTCTGTGTGCTTTTCCAGGAATTCCATGATGAGCTGTTTTGTCTGCACCTCTTGGTTGGCAAGCTCCGGGTGCCTGTGCAGCTCGTGCCGAAGCTCAACAGCTAGATCATTGATTTCTTTTTCCAATTTTACCTCCTCGGGCTATTGCCCATGCCGCTATTATCATAAGTAAAAAGTATATTGCCAGCCCGTCTGCCGCTCCCGTTTTCGGGATGCTGTCGTCTCCGTACATCGCGCCCTGCGGTGCGCCGTCGTCGCCCAAGTTTGCATAGTCGGTAGTGTCGATCCCCGGATAATCGCCGGCCGTGCCTATGACCGTGCCAGTGTCTGCCGTAATCTCCGCATTCGGTCCAACCGGCGCACTGGGTGTGTCTGAAGGTTTGTCTGAGGGCTCGGCAGCTACAGGAGTTTCGGGCTTGTGAATCACGGTGCGCGTCGCAGCTGCGGCATTTCTGAATACCACTTTTGCAGTGTCGCCTGATAAGTGAAACGCCTCTGTCCTGCCGCCAGCGTTCACCGGTTTTTCTTTGCCCGAGTCGATCGCATATGTGGCAGTGTACCCAGTTTCGGGCACTTCGCAAATCATGTACTCCCCTGGCGGCAAATTTTTTATCACCGCTGTCTCGCCGTCCTTCAGCCAGACGACAGTCGGGTTGTTGTTCCAGTCCACGGAGATCCTCCCCTCCGGGATGCCCTCGATAAAATCATAAGACAGCGGCAATGGGTAGCTGTCCAGGTCCAATGCACTGTTCGTGTAGAGCACTTGGAAGCTGAAAGGCTGGTTTTTGCTGCTTGCCGATGCGTTTCCGTCGACTTTTTTGCTCAATTCAAGGCTGGATTCCGGATAATCCGTGTTGGAAATCACCATCATGTAAAAATCCCCCGGCACCACCTCGAATTCGCTTGTGGTGTAATACCCGCCCTCAAGCGCCCAGCCCTCAGCGATGTTTGACTCCACTGTAGCTTCCCAGTCCAAATCCCCTTTGTAGTGCATGTGGACGATGGAATAGGCCGGCGAATAGCCTGCTCCGGGATTAATTTCTGCAACCCGGTATTTGTATTCCGGGTCAAGCTCTATGCTTGCCATGTCGTTTGATTTGATGCTGAACGTGCCGGCAGCAAGGCTCGGGTCGGTGTTGCTGACATCTGTGCTGCTTTCGAAAACGCTCCTTAAGTCAAGGGGGCTCCCAGGAAAATCCGCATTTTTGTCAGCATATTCGATCTTGAACGAAAAGGGGTCTTCGGCATATCTCACCGCGTTGCCCTCCGAATCAAGGTCATAGGCGATTTTTGTCACATAAAGCTGCGTTTTCGGCACTTCCTTCTTGTTTATAAATGTTACCATAGCAAGCCCGTCTACGTCAATGTCCATTTTGAACGCGCTGGTCCTCGTCCCTGGCAGCGTCAGCTTGAGCGGTATGCCAAGCGTGTCTGCAATGTCTATCTTGTATTCTGTCGTGTAGCCGCCCGGCTGGCCCACCTCTTCAATCCAGTAAAACTTGTCTGCAGGCAAACCTGTGATTTCAACCCAGCCTTCCTCCGTCTCGATTGTATTGTTTTCGGTATTGACCCTGCCTTTAGCTGGAAGTACGAAACCATCGTTCAGCAGGACCTGTGCCGCTGTGCTGAAATCGTTTGACGCGGACGTGTACAAGCGAAATGCGAATTCATCGCCGAGACCGCCGTTTTCAACTTCTTTTACTAGATATATGTCCCCTGTTACCGTAACATCCGTATTCAATACGTCCATGGCATAAAGGTCAATTTCCATGCCGTCGCCTGCACCGCCGACAAAAGCCTGGACTTCCTCCCACTCCTGTACGCCGTTGCCGCCAGGGGTGCAATAAACAAACGTTATGGGCGTCCCTTCAAGCAGGGGTATCTTGGCTGCTTTTGCCATGGCTGTTATCTTTAGATTTTTCTCGTCCGCACGCAAAGTCGGTATCTCCAAATAAAAATCATCGCTCTCTAAGCCGTTGCCTGCGCCGAAAACCTGCCCGTCCAGGCATTGCTCTATGCTGCTTGTTCCATAAACGATCCCTGTATCTAGTGGCAAATGTGCACTGTCAACGAACTTGATGTCATCTGCGTTAATGCCGGCAGCGGTTAAGTATATTTGGCTCAGCTCGAAAGGCCCGTTGCTTCCGCTCGGCAAGTTTTCCAGTTTCGCATTGACGCGCAGCGGCCCGTAATAGTATGGGCCCGTGCCTGTCAGTTCTGCCCCCTCTTTGCCGACTATCTCAAGAGACAGGCTTGTCGCCTTAAGCGCTGTGAGTTTTTTCGCCCTCGCGTCGCTCACCAGCGCATCGGCCAAATCATCCATAGTCTTTCTTTGTGCAGGTTTTGAGTCAAGGCTGGTCTTCAGTATAACTATGCTGTCTGCCATGACAATTCTCCATACTGCGATTTTCGTAGCCATAAGGGCTATCGTTTTGTCTATCGCGCCTATCTTCGGATAGGCTTTGTTGAGCCTCGCCACGCTTTCGTCGCTTATGTAGTCGTCGCTTAAAAAATCTCCCCTGTAACCGTTAAGCACTATCCATGCTACTTCATCGTAGTAGGTCTGCATGGCGCTTGACATCGCCCAAGGTGCGGCAACAGTGTAGTTTTGCACCGTGTCGAGGGTCGAACCGTTGTCCCATACGGATACCGCATTCGCATTTGAGTGAAACGCAACAAACGGGTCCGCGCAGTATATCTGCCCCGAGACAATTTCCTGATCCGGGATTACGCACCCGCCGATGGGGACGTCGCCTGTCTGCCCCCATACGTCCCCGCTCGGATAGTGCCCTGTGTAGGTGATCTGTATGTTGTCGAAATACCTCAGAGCGACTGTGTACATAGGGTCTGGGTCGTCAGCGTATGCAGTCCCGAAAAACCCTCCTGCCGGTACCAGGGCAGCAACAACCACAAGCAATGCAATGCATAGAGAAAAAACCTTCCTTTTCATCATAACCTCCGTTCCTCCAAAAAAAGGAGCTACATCTCAATCGTTTGAAATTAAGACATAACCCCTTTTTATTGAACTAATCGCTGCTTTTGACTGCTATGCTGTTATCGCGTTATAGCGGTCATTTTGTGTAATGTATAAACAGGTCGAGCAAATCCAGCATGTCGATGATGCCGTCTCCGTTCACGTCGCACATGCTTGCAGTGACGCCGCTTCCTTTGACGTCGTTGACCTTCACCAAGGTGCCCCAATCCGCTGAATCCTTGCTGAAGCCGCAGTACAGCAACATCATGCCGAGATCCAGCGCATCCACCTTGTTGTCCTTGTTCAGGTCGTATTTCGAGTAGATCAGCTGATCAATGGTGGTGGTCGCTTCCGCTTTTGCGATTACCGCGTCGATGTATTTCGTTATCTCCCCGTCAAACGCGGTAACTGTCAGGCCTGTCAGCTTCATGGTTGCGTCGCCCTTGGCTCTTGGCGCAAACACGAATTTCGCGATGTCTGCGGGCAAGAATGCCGAGAAGCCAGTGTTGTCTCCTCCTGCCGGGTAGCCGAGGGTGACGGTACCCCTCCATGTGCTGCCTCCCAAGCTCTTCCATGCGATGCCGTCAATCACATCAAAGCCGGCGAGCGGTTCTACGCCTATGCCAGCCAGCATGTTGCCGTCCACCTCGAATTCCAGCTCAACAGTCAGTACATCCACTGCGTCGTTGGCTGAAAGAACGAATTCAACGTTGCCCTCGATGCCTGTGACCGGAGCTGCGTTTATGCTTGCGCTGAACGGCCTTGCCGCGTTGACTTCGGCAGTCGCTTGGACTACAGCCCAGTTGACTACGCCATCCTCCAGCCCTGACAGTGTCCCGTTCACCATGTAAAGGCCGACTCTGGTGTTGCTGAAGGTTGGGTTCGTAGTCGCAGACCATGCCACGTTGGCTTCGCCCGTGCCTCCGCCGATGTATTCAACGGTGATTTTGCTCGGAAGCTGCGCCACCATCTGGGCGGCAGTCGTTCCGACCGGAATGAACACAGGCCTATCGAGGTACGCAGTCGCAACCTGAACCGGACGGTTTGCAGAGTTCTTGCCGAAAACCGCGTCGACATGGTTTAAAGCGGTGACTGTCTCGCTTTGGATTTTTGCGATCGCAGCGTCCTCTGCCGCCTTTAGTGCAGGGCTCAGTTTGTAAGGCGTCCCAAGCCTTCCTCCCACCATGTATTTGGCAGCGGACTCTACGGCTTCAATGTACCAGCGGCTCCAGTCAGCAATGGCTTTCAGTTCCGTGGTGTACGCCGTGTCGATCCCGGCAGGGCTGCTGTTCATCTGCCAGGCGTAATGGTCTATGGTGTTTTGCGTCTCATAGCCAAGGCGCGTCTCCCAGCTCATGACAACCCTGTCAATCGTGTCAATCGCTTCCTCCTCGTAGCCGTTGGCCATCTGGTAAGCCACTGCGGCAGAGACGGCCCCTACGTCGTGAAACTCCTGTACGCTGAGCTTGTCGAGGGTATCGCAGGACGAATGGTACACGTAGTCTGTGAAGTGCCACGTCAGCAGCGCCGGTATGAAAGCGCCTACCCTGGTCCTTGCGTTTGTCACGAACGGCGAGTGGTCCGAGCCGCCCTCGTACGGGTTTGAATCAACCATGAAAGCAGGGTTCGTCTTCTGCACCTCCAAAGCCGTCTGCAGGTACAGGTCGTTTAGGAACAGCCCCGGGTAGTTGTTCACAGGGGTGGTGTTCGTGCTGGTAGTGCCTGTCCACAGCGAGAATTTGTCCGGCTTGCGGATAAACTGGCTGTAGGTCAAGGGAAGGCCTGTCTGCCCCGGATAAGTGAAGTTCCCGTACCTGTAGCGGAGGTTTGAGGCTACTGCCGATCCGGCCACGTCCGACGGGTCGGGCGTTTTTTCGATCAGCATGTGGCCGCCTGTCTTTGCAGGGTCTTCGCCGGTCATATCCAAGTCGATTGATCCCTTCACGTAAAGGAACTCGTCACGGTACTTGGCTTCCCAGTTGTTGGTCATGGTGATTTCATCGCCCCATACGAATGTTAATGTCCTTTCAGGCCTTGCTATCCTGCCGTTGTCTATCATGTCTTTGAGGGTTGAAACCAGCACGTAGTTCATGGCAACGCCGGAAGCGTTGTCGCATGCGCCCGGTTCGTTGATGTGGGACGGTACGTATACCCTCTCTTCCGGCTTCGTGGCGCCTTGTATCTCGACCACCAAGCAGCGGACAGGCCTTGCGTAATATTCGCCAAGGGCGCTTATCTCCAAGACTGTATCGCCGCCGTCGATGAGCGCGCGCATCGCGGCGTATTCATCGAGCGAGTAATGCAGGACGACGGGAACGTTGCCGCCGGGCACCGCCCAGCCGCCACCGCCTGTGTACGGCACGTAGTTGGTGTACCATCGTTCAGCCTTGCCTGTGTCGGGGCTCGGGAAAGCCGGGTCGAAATCCCCGTTCGGCAGCCTGTGCTCCGGCATGTGGTAGTTGGGGCTTTCGCTCACCCTGCAGAGTGCGGCTATCGCGCCGACGCTGGTGCAGTATGTGCGCACGTTGGCCGACGCCGTCGTTGTGGTGAGCAGGACTTTGCCGGCAAGCTGGGCTGCCGGGATGTTCAGCGAGTTGCTGGACGCGGTTAATGTGCCTACATACACGACCTGTCCGGATTTTGTGCCGGCGGCAATGTTCTCCGCCACGGACTTGCTCTTGTCCGTATAAGCGAAGAAAGTTCCGTTTGTGGGCATGTGGCACCTGTTGTTGACAGCGTACTGTCTTTGGTAGTCGGCCGAACCCGGGGTCTTCAGGGCATTGACGAGCCATTCGGCGGTCACATAGCTCGGGAAGTATATCGAGGTCGGGTCGATGCAGTCGGCCACGAAATCGACGGTCTTCTTGAGCGCGTCCCTTTCAGGGTTCGGGGGTGCAGCAGGGTCATCCACCACTTTGAGCGCCACGTACTGTGGATTCCACGTGTTGCTCGTGGACGGGTTTGCCTCTGTTGCATTAAGGTTGCTGGATGTCTGGTACTGATACCAGACGCTGTCGCCTTGGTTGTTTGCAGTGGTGCGCTCAGAGTCCATAAACCCTTGCGCCACGAACTTGTCGTGCAAGTCAACCATTACATCGTCGAGCCAATTGCCATACGACGTGCGCCACCCCCTGTAAACGTGGGCAGCTTGCAGAAGCATGGCGTCTCCGCTGATCTCGTCTCCAAACATCTGAACGACTTCACTCAGTGTGTAGTGCTGCTGGGCGTCTTTGGCAGACGCCTCTCCGAAAGTTGGGGCAGCAAGCGTGAACGTCAATGCCAGCACGAGCGCTAATGATAGTAGTTTCCTCATGTGTTATCAACACCTCCAAATTATTATTGCCTCTTTTTTTCTGTCGTTGGGGTTCGACTTTTTCAGCCTCTTTGCTATCGCGCAACGTGGTCAAGCGGCTCTATTTCTCGGAGGAGCATCTCCTTGTCAAGCCCTTTCTGCTTGACAATTTATTCTATCACATTTGGATTACTTTTTGGTTACAGTTGTATTACAAATATCAAATATCCTTTGATGATATCGCGGCAAATTCGTCGATCAGTTTCACGAAAACGCCTATTATCGCAGGGTCAAAATGCGTACCTGCTCCGTCAATGATGATCTTGGCGGATTCTTCAGCCGAAAACGCTGCTTTGTATGGCCGCACGGAAGTCAGCGCGTCATACACGTCCACGACCGCCATCAGCCGCCCAAGCAGCGGAATTTTCAATCCGCTCAACCCGAAAGGATAGCCGCTGCCATCCCATTTTTCGTGGTGCGCCACGACTATTGTCTTCGCGCATTCCAGAAAATCCGTAAAATAGCCGAACCTCTCCATTTTTTCAATCGCCTCGACGCCTCTTTGGACATGGGTTTTCATTATCTCGAATTCTTCGGGGGCAAGCTTTCCGGGCTTGTTTAAAATTGCGTCGCTGATCGAAATCTTCCCCACGTCGTGGAGTTGGGCAGACGGCAATACGGCGTCCATGTTCCACGAGAGTATCTCCTCTGAATATACGTCGTCCTCGTACAGTTGGCTGACCAGCGCCTTAAGGTATTTTTGGGTGCGGCTGACATGCCAACCCGTGGAATTGTCCCTGGATTCCAAAAGATCTGCCACTGTGCATGCTATTACGTTTTGAAAGCCGACAACCTGCGGTGTTGTTTCCTTCATCACTTTCTCCTTCTCCCGCTTGCGAAGCATCTCTTTGGATTTTACAACAGAGGCGGCTTTAAATCGGTAATTAAGTTTGCAATGAGCGCATACAGTTTGTATTCATCCTCAACTTGCTTTGCCAATATGCCCGGCGGCGGGCCGACCAGCAGCCAGATAAGCGTGTACAGCCTTATGCAGTTTATAAGAATCGACATGGAGCGGGTGTCAAAAGGTGCAAACCTTCCCGCATCAACCGCTTTGCCTAGCCCGTCTTCAACGAACACTATCGCTTCATTCAGTATCAAATCCTGGAACAGCTCTTTCGCCTTCGCGTCTGTGGACGCTCGCTGAAAGACAATTTTGGCAATATCCAGCATCTGCTCTATGACGCCTTCCTCAAATTGGTATATGAATCCCTTTGTGATGATGTCAAAAATGCTGCCGGTTTCCAGCAGGGCTTCCAGCTCTTCCGGGCCGGGGCGGTTGGAGATTTGGTAATAGTGATAGAAATCATATATGGTGTCCAGAATCTCCTGTTTGGACTTGAAGTGGTTGTATATTGCCGACTGGCGGATGCCTATCGTGTCTGCGATGTCGTTGAGCGAGACGTTTTCGTAGCCTCTTTCTGTAAACAGCCTAATGGCGCTGTAGAAAATTTTCTTCTTTGTACCCACAAACATAAACGGCCTGTCATCTATTTTTGTGTTCTTTACCGGGCTTGGCGCATCGGAAGGAATGAACCAGGCGCCTGCCCGCTTAACAGCGCTTTCTATTTTGCCCGTTCTGCACAAATTCTGGATGTGCCGCGTCGTGACCCCCCACTTTTCTGCCATTTCTTCAATCGTTTTATAATTAAACATCGGGTTCCACCTTTATGATGATTATTTCATCATATTATACTACATTGTACGAATTTTGTCAACTTATCATTCTGGGTTTATTCGTTGTTTATCAACAAGAATGTGTAGCCATTAACCTGTTGCACAGCAAAAAAATCCATTTTTGTATTAAAACCGCCACGCTGTCTGCGTGGCGGCTTCATGGGAGAAGAATTGCAATGCGGCGGCTCCGGAAGAGAAGTGGTCGCCGCATTATTCACTTAGTGGTTTGCTTGTGTAATTCATCAAATATTTCATAATTTATTCATCATATGAATTATAATTTCCAAAAATGAAAATGTCAACCGTTTTGTCGAGATTTTGGCATAAAAATTAAAAATAAACAGAACAAAGTGCTGTATCCGTTCATCCCCATAGCAAAGCTATGCCCCAAAAGAATCCTTAATCCCAATAAGTAGAATTTCTAGCGTCATATTCATCATTCCTATTATATTTTTAAGCTTCTATAATGTCAACAGTTTTGGTCAAGTTTTTCCACGCTTAATTATAATAAGGAACGCGGCACCTAGCACGATCAACCCGGCTGCAATGCCGCAAGCAAAAAACAAGTAAAAGGAAACGGGCATTTCGTTGCCGAGCTGCCCAAAATGATTGTCGCCCCATGTCCAGAGGCTGCCGTCAGACTTGATGGCGATGCTGTGGTAGTTCCCGGCTGCGGCAAAGACCACGTCGTCCATTATTTTGACCGGAACGCAGCTGTCAATGTCAGTGCCGTCTCCCAGCTGCCCGAAGCGGTTGTCTCCCCATGCCCATAGGCTGCCGTCGGATTTTATGGCAAGGCTGTGGCAATCCCCTGCCACAGCGAAAATCGCACTGTCCATTATTTTGACCGGAACTGCACTGCTTGCGACCGTGCCGTCTCCCAGCTGACCATAATTGTTTTCGCCCCAGCACCACAGGCTGCCGTCCTCCATTACGGCAATGCTATGCACCGATCCTGCAGCAACAGCAGCAACCCCATTCATGATTTCGGTAGGCTGGGCTCTGTTGTTGTCTTCAATTGCGTTCCATTCGCTGTCATACTCAGTGATTGTTCCATCACCCAACTGCCCGTGGTCGTTTCTCCCAAACGCCAGCAATCTGCCATCTGCCGTTATCGTGAAACTGTGTCCGTCTCCGGCCGCAATGCCGGCCACGTCTGCCATGATCCTTGTTGAGTTGCTTTTGCCCGTGGTTTTTCCGTTGCCCAGCCGCCCGCCCCCGTTCCAGCCAAAAGACCAAAGGCTTCCGTCTGTCTTGATGGAAAGGCTGTAATAGCTGCCTGCCGCAACGGCGGAAACATTGTCCGACGTGATGGCTGGTTTGTACAAGTCGAAGTCTGTGCGTTTGCCAAGCTCCCCGCTGTCGTTGTTCCCCCAGGCCCAAAGGCTGCCGTTTGTCTTTACGGCGAGGCTGTGGTACTTTCCGGCTGAAACGGCGGCAACGCCGTTCATTATTTTAACCGGGTAGCCCCTGCCCCTGACAGTGCCGTCGCCAAGCTGGCCGGAATCGTTGGCTCCCCAAGCCCAGAGGCTGCCGTCAGTCTTTACAACCAAGTTGAAGTAGCACCCTGCCGCAGCAATAGCGGCACCGCCCATGACTTCAACAGGGAGGTAGCTGCACTCGTCTCCTGTGCCTTCAGGCTGCATTGCGGCATCCGCAGCGATTTTGACTGGTTCGGCTCTGTCGTAGTTCCCCGATTCAACATCAAACGTCGACATCTTGCCGTCGCCTAGCTGGCCGTCGTCGTCGCTCCCCCATGCCCAGAGGCTGCCGTCCTCCTTTGCGACAAGGCTGTGGCTGTACCCTGCTGCCGCGAAAGCTGCACCGCCCGTGATTTTGACCGGGGCAGCTTTGTTTTCAACCGTACCGTCGCCAAGCTGCCCGCATCCGTTCCATCCAAACGCCCAGAGGCTGCCGTCCTCCTTGATCGCAAGGCTGTGGTACGACCCAGCGGCAGCTGAAACCACGCCGTCCATTATTTTTATCGGTGTTGCCCTGCTGTTGTCTTCAGCGATGCTGCCATCATCGTCAAATGAGGAAAATGTGCCGTCGCCAAGCTGCCCGTCGCCGTTCCAACCCCATGCCCATAGGCTGCCGTCATTCTTTATGGCAAGGCTGTGATCCGACCCTGCGGCGACTGAAACCACGCCGTCCATGATTTTCACTGGCGCAAGCTTATTGTTGTCCTCTGTCATGTTGCCGTCGTCGTCAAACGTTGTGGTGGTGCCGTCGCCAAGCTGCCCGTCGCTGTTCCAACCCCACACCCATAGGCTGCCGTCAGTCTTTATGGCAAGGCTGTGCCCGTCCCCCGATGCCACGGCGGCAGCACCATCCATGATTTTGACTGGGGAAGCCCGGTTTTCCATTGTGCCGTCGCCCAGCGACCCATAGCCGTTCCAACCCCATGCCCAGAGGCTGCTTTCTGCCGCTATAGCAAAGCTTTGGTAAAAGCCTGCTGCCACATAGGTAACGTCGTCCATAACCTTTACCGGAGACAGCACACAGTCTCCATCTACCGTGACGACGTCGCCAGCTGCACCGTTTCCGATCTGCCCGTCGCCGTTCCAACCCCATGCCCAGAGGCTGCCGTCCTCTTTGATCGCGAGGCTGTGGTATGACCCGGCGGCGACAGAAACCACGCCGTCCATGATTTTCACAGGCCTTCGCCTGTCTGCGGTCGTACCGTCACCAAGCTGCCCGTCCGTATTCAAGCCCCATGCCCAGAGGCTTCCGTCATCCTTGATCGCGAGGCTGTGGCATTCACCCGCAGCGACGGCAATATAGCGGTCAGAGCCTGCCGCTGCAAGCACCTTCTCATTAATGCATATTGGCGCCGCAACTGAAAGCAGCACGGCAATCGCCAGCGCTGAGCAGAAAAACCGTTTTTTTGCGGTATAAGAAACCATGAACCTCCTCCTTTGCCTGAACACCTGAAATTATAGCACAGTTAGGGTTAATGTCAATAATTTCAACAGACATTG
>WRJV01000306.1 GCA_009778415.1 Clostridiales bacterium
TCGAACTGGAACGCGCTGTCGTTATCCGAATCCCAAATCACGTCGGCGGTAGTCAGCGGGTAGTCTTCGCCGTACTGGTCTATTGCCGATACGGTGAAGAACTCAGAGACGAGCCTGTTTTCGCCTTCGCGCAGGACAGCGTTTTCGTCAGCCAGCCCGATTGTAAGCTCTGCCGGAATTGGCGCCTGGCGCACTTCGAGGTACACTACCAATGCAGAAGATGGCGTTCCGTCGCCACTGTCAGGAAGTGTTGCGCTTAATACAACCGTGCCGGTTCCGGCATATTCCACCGCGCCTTCTGCGACGGTGAGCGTAGAGCCCGCAAGGGTTATGTCAGAGTCTGCCAAAGTGCCGGGAGCTATCAGAGACATCTCCCATACTAGGCTTGCAATTTCAGCCTCAGTGATGGCATAGGCTTCGCCCCATTTGTCTTTGGCGGTAAGCGCAACTGCAAGCAGGTCATAAGGCATACCTTCTATTACATAATCGGACAGTTCAGACTGGAACAGTTCAAAGGCGAACGGCAGTGTCTTTACACTGAATGGCAATTCATTTGACTTGACGTCGCCGTATTCCAGCCGCACTTTTCCTTCACCCTGCACGTTTCCAGATATGACGCTCCCAGCTATGGATGCGTACAGATCGCCTTCTGTGACAACCCAAACCGCGTCAGCCGGTATAGCGATGCTTCTGTCGTACTGGTCCAGTGCAGTCGCCGTCAGCCCGCTTAAATTGAACGTGTGGTTGTGGAAGTCGGGGTTGACGTTGAGTGCCGGGATGTCGCCTGCAATGGTTATGTCCACCACCACTGCGGCGTCTTTCACAAGCAGGTCAAGCTCGTTTGACGCTACGCCGCCGGATTCTGCCCAGATGGCGTAGGCGCCGGGTTCAGTTACGACAAGAGTACTGCTTGAAAGCTCCACGGCAGGGCCGCCGTCAATATTGTAGTACCATTTCAAGTCGCCGGCAGTTATGGCAAACGGTGCGCCGTACTGGTCGAGCGCACTAACGTCGAGCAAGCCCAAGTTGAATGTGTCGGTCCCGTCGTTCAGTATGTATTCGTCCAAAAGGCCGATTCCGTCTGAAATGAACAGGTCGTGCAGCACCCTAGCTGGGGCAACGTCCAATGTCAGCTTGTTTGACGCTACGCCGCCGGATTCTGCCCAGATTAGGTAGGTGCCTGGCTCTGCGACTGTGAGGGTGCTGCCGGGAAGCGCCACCGGGCCGTTGCCGTTGTCGTAGTACCAAACGATGTCGCTTGGGTCAAGGAGCCATGGCTCGTCGTACTGGTCCTGCGCGGCGACAGTCAGCCAACCCAGTTCGAATGTGTTAAAACCGTCGTCAAGAATGTAATCTGCAAGGACGGGCGGGTCAGTGTCGTCTGAGATGTCGATGCGGTTCAGCGCACGGGCCGCCAGCACTTTGACGGGCACCCAGTCGGACCATTTGTCACGGTAATATGCCCTGATCGCAAAATCTTCGCTTTCCGGGCTGACTGCGTCGAAAGACAGGTTGCTGCCGGTTATCGTCAAGCCGTCCAGGTATTGCTTTTGCCATGTCACAGGTGCGCTGATTTCCAAGTCGTTGCTGTCAAAGACATGTATGCGTACACCGCTTGCGCTGTCCAGCAAGTTTACGCTGTCACCAACATAGCCTATTATGCGCCCTGTTGCCGAAATCCTGCCAGCAAAAGGCTTTACGGAGACGTTTATCTCAACGTAAGCAGTGCTTGCTAGGTCGGCGTTCGTCGCGAATTTTGGCGCTCCGAGGGGGATTTCGTGCGCGGTGTACCTGTTTTCGTCAATTACGTACTTCAAATACACCTTGCCTTCCTCATCGCCCGCAGTAAGCGTGGTCCTGCCAGTCAGCGGGTTTGTTTCCAGCGACGCGACATCAGAGTTGCCGCCCACCAGTTCCCAATGGCCGAATTGCTTGCTGAACCCGAAATATGGGACCATTGAGCCGTTGAAGCCGTCAACGTCGAGCCCGTTGACCTCCAGCACATCGCCTTCGATCATGCTGTACTCGGTTGCCACCCCTTCTTTGAGCTTTATGTTTTTAAGAGGGTAGAGGGGCAAGATGCTGTTTATTTTGGTGCTCATGCTTCTGGACATATAAGTCAAAACACCGCCGGCAGAAGACATAGGCACATGCTTGCCCAGCCAGTTGGCAAGCGTTTCCTTGCTTACCATGGTGCTGAACGTGACGCTGAGCGCATTGAATGTTGAGTTTGAATCAGGGGCCGGTGGCGGGTCGGGGATCGCATCGGCAGTGAGCACGTAGTAGAACTTGACTACGTTTTCCGCTGGGTTGTCGTAAAAGTACACAACTTTAGTGCTTCCAACGTCGGGGAAGTCGTTGTCTACAGGTTCAAGCCCTGCGCCTACCCGTTCGTACACGTCCCCTGTCACCAGCGTATAGTTTGCCAAGGCGCCGATGCTGGCCGGCGCACCCACTTGGTTGTCGTACCTCGCCACGCCGTCGGTCCTGGTGTCGGCGTAAAGCTGTTCAAGCGGCGACTTTTGGACGTAGACAAGGATGTCGTTGCCGTCCGCGTCCACGCCGGTTTTCACTGGTTCGACGGTGTAGCATTCCCTCGAATAATCGACGTTCAGCCTTTCTGGCTGCACATTGCCGATTATGCTGCCCCAGTTCAGCTTGTTTACGGTTATTGCTGTGGTGCCGGCTGTGCGGCTCTTTCCCCAGCCGTACGTGGAGCCGTTTGTTTCGTCATAGCCATCGACCTTGCTGAAAGTTACGGCACGGTCGTAAAACTCCGACTGCGCGTCACCGGTGCTGTTCCCGAAGATGGTGCAGAAATGCTTTTGCCAGTAGCCGGCGGTGCTGAACGACCTTGTAGCTATGTTGTCGTCATAGCAGCAGCCGGAGAGGGAGAAAATCGCTACCTTATAGGTGAGCGCGATAGGGCAGTCGTAGCGCAGCGTCACCTTGACCGTGCCGTCGGCCGAATCAATGGCGGCTGCTGAATGCGCCGGCAGGTTGAGGCTCGCGGAGACCGTGTTGGTGGTCTCCTGCTTGACCGTCTTTGTCTCAGTCCATGCAGTGGAAAACGCTTGCTCGGCAGAGAATTCCAGCTTAATTGTCTGTTCGATTTCAGCGAGGAGCGGCACTGTTGCTTTGAACTTGGTCTCAGAGCCGATCGTTTCCCTAAATGTGTACGTTTCTGTTGTCGTCATGCTGTTGGCAATTTCGGTGCTGTTGCTCTGGGAAAACTGCATGCCAACGTCGGAGGGCACGGAGGCGCCGTTTTCGTAATAGCTGAGCACCCCGGAAGTGTTGCCGATTTCTTCATAAGTGACGCCGGGCTCCATGTTGTCTGCAGCGTCCCTCACGGAATCATAGCCCTCTGCCGCCGTTATGTATTGAAGCCCGTTGTCGGCGATGACGGACATCTGGAAATCGTAAAAAGCGAGCCCGAATGAGTTGTAGTAAAACCATGAGGCAGGATTTCCTCTTTTGTCGACTCCCGTCACCATGGAATACAGCACGTCGCCCTTGTAGTCCACGTCGAGCATTTTAAGCCCGTTGCCGCTGTCAGTGGCAGAAAGCACGCTGTCGCCGCTTGTTTTGCGCCCGATGCCGGTGGATATGGAGTTCGCCATCCTTTGCCTCAGATCCTTCAGCGAATTGGCGTACGCAAGGCCAGTCCACCTGGTGTTGTCGTCGCTGTCGCCTCCTGTGTTCCATCTTGCGCCAGAGTTGATGTTCGAGAGGTCTTGGACGAGGTCCGCGTAGCCGCCGTCGGTGGAGCCGCCGCGCCTGCCGAAAGCTTGCTCAAAGCTGCCGCCGTAGCCGGGGTTGATGTAAGAAGTGTAAGAACTGTTGTCAGCGAATATGCGGTAAGCGAGTTGAGACCAGTAATCCAAGGCTGTCGCGCCGCCGCCATTGGGCGAGTTGTCGGGTTTTGTAAGGATGTCCTTTAAGAACTGAAAGCTGTTGTTTGGAGGTGTTCTGCCGTCTGGGTTGCCGTCGTAGATGTCAAAATAGGTTTTGTCGTCGATAACGATTGATTTGATGCCGGTGCGGTGGTTTGTGCTGGGGTCGTCGTTCAGGTACCTGAACTCAAAAGCGCTGGCGCCATAAACGTTGGACGGCAGCAAGCACAGCACCATGCACAACATCATGGCTCGAAGCATTAATTTTTTCAACTTTTATCCACTCCTTTCAAATAGTGCAGTTAATTGAAAAATCCAGTTTAAAATAAAATCATTAAAACAATTGAAAAAACTGCAAATTGCCTGAAATTTAATTATAGATAAAAGTATTACAGTTGTCAAGATTATCACCAGAAAAAGTTAAATAAAAATTTAACTTGTAGATTAATTTGTATAATGTGGTTAAAAAATGACGCAGGCGGCAGTCTGCGCCAGAATAAAGAACAAAAAAACAGTATAGCGTTAGCCATACTTTTTCGACAGATGGGCTATCACTGCTTTTGCGGCTTCAACGGCGTCCTCGCAGTAAACGTCAGCGCCTATCCGCGATGCCCACCTCTGCGTACAGGTTGCGCCGCCAACCATGGTCAGGTATTTGCTGCGGATGCCGGCTTTGCGCAGCTCGTCCTCGAGTTTTTTCTGCTCGCGCAGCGTTGAGGTCAAGAGGGCGCTGGTCCCTATTATGTCCACCCTGTTTTCCTCGGCTTTTGCGATGATGTACTCGACCGGAACGTCGCAGCCAAGGTCTATCACTTCGATGCCGTGCGTGATAATGGTGTAGGCGACAAGGCCTTTCCCAATATTGTGTACGTCCCCGCTGACCGTGGCCAGGAGCACCTTGCCTTCGGCTTTTTTCAAGCCGGCTTCAGCGTGGTTTTCAATCATTTCAACTGCTTTTCTTGTGACATCTGTTGAAAAAAGCAGTTCCGGCAGGCTGATGTCCCCCTTTTCAAACATGTCCCCGACCTCTTGGTGACCTTTCCCAAACCCCTCCTTAAGCAGGGCGAGGAGATCTCCCCCCTGTGCCGCAACCTCGTTGATCAGATTGAAGGCTTGCTCCTCGTTTGCGTAAACCACTGCATCACGGGCTATTTTATATAGTTCCGGCTTGCTTGCGACTCGGCCCCCGTTCATAGCGACGCTTTCCTGTACTCTTTCGGGGTTACGCCGTTGATCTTTTTGAAGACCTTGGAGAAATAGCTCTGGTCTTCGAAGCCTGACTGGACAGCGATGTCGAGAAGGCTTAAATTGCCCTCCGAGAGCAGCTCGCGGCTTCTTCCAATCCTTACTTGATTCAAATAATCTGTTATCGTAAACCCCATTTCTTGCTTAAACAGCATCGAAAGGTAGGACGGGCTGGTATGGAGGGTGCTCGCGATGTCTTTTAGTGAAATCCTGTCTTTGTAGCTTTCAAGGATATAGCTTACAGCCTTTGCGATGATCTGGGAGTTGCCTGAATACGCGCCATGCCTGAACGCCCGAGCCGCCTGCTCGATAAAATTGGACGCTTGTGCTGACAGTTCAGAGATGCTGTCTGCCTCGCCGACTGCGTCCATGTAGGCATAGTACGGCTCTGTCTCTTCACGGCTGAGGCCTGCTTTTTCGGCGGACAGCCTGAGCAAAACGCTGCAGAGGTTGAGGATTTTTATGCGTATCGACGACAAGTCGCCGGCTTCGATCACTGAAACTTCGCCTAGAAAGGCGCGAAAAACAGCTAGGCTGTCAGCAACGTCGCCGTTTTTGACGCTTTGGAGGAGCTTCGCTTCGATTTCGTACGGGTAAGCCGCTGCCTTGTTCTCCTTTTTGTATTTCTGTAGGTTTTCTGCGATTTTCTGCATTTCATGGTAGTGCTTGTTGATCTTCAAATAGTCCTCGTTGGGGGTGAGCGAACCGAGGATGCAGTTTTCAAAGAGGGTGGCAAGGGTAGAAACTTCTTTTGGCCCGAATGCTTTCATGTTTTTAAGGAGCATGACAGTTTTTAGGCAGGAGTCAAAGCCAAACCCGTTGATTGCGGCGATGTTCGACAAGATGCTTTCCTTGAGTTCACCCATTAGGATGGGGCCGGCAATCAGGCAGCCCGTCACTTTCCTGCCTACGATAAGGGAGAAAGCTATGTTTGCAAGGCCTGCCCTGCATAAAAAGATATAAGGCCCTCCAAGCTGCGCTGCCATCTTCGCAGATGACTGCAAATTGCCAAAGCACACGCTGCCCGGCTTGCCGTACACTTCAAAATGGCTGCACAGCTTGCTGCCTTCGCAGCATTCCCAGAGGATTGCGCCTTTCACGTCCAGGCAGGTGACGGGGATGTTTGCCGCTTCAGCAAAAGACGAAGCTGCTTCTTTGATTCTATCCATGACGCCTCCGCATAAAATCATTATAAAAACCAGTAAATATTTTATAATATTTTACTATGTTTGCATAGCAATTGCAAGGGCAAATCAAAAGACAATAAAATTTTACCAATACAGCGAAAGGCTATGATATCTTATTTGCCTTGATATCGATTATAATAATTTTGAGAAATTACTGACAGAAGGAGGTAAACATGTCGAAAGAGAAATTGTTTAAGGAAGCGTTTGACGCCATAGTGGAATGCGAGGAAGAAAAGGCGCTTGGCGTTGTGAAAGAGGCGCTGGCAGAGGGCGTCGACCTGGTGGAGCTTCTGACCGAGGGGTTCGGCGCGGGGATAAAGCATATCGGCGACCAGTTTGGGTGCGGCGAGGTTTTTCTGCCTGAACTGATTTATGCGTCCGAGGTGATGAAAACAGTGAGCACCGAGATTGAAAGCAACATGGAAGGCGGCGGAGCTGCGCCAAAGGGGCTCATGGTCATAGGCACAGTGGCCGGAGACGTGCATGACATCGGAAAGGGCATAGTTGCGTCCCTGGTTAAGTCAAACGGCGTCGACGTTTTCGACCTTGGGCGGGAAGTCCCTGCTGAAGAGTTCATCAAGAAGGCCAAGGAGCTTGGCGCAGACTTCATAGGCAGCAGTGCGCTTCTGACGACCACCATGACGGAGCAGAAGAAAATCGAAGAGCTCATAGCGAAGGAAGGGCTCAAAGGCAAGGTCAAGACGCTGGTGGGAGGTGCGCCGGTCACGAAGCGGTGGGCAGACAGGATCGGAGCGGACTACTACTGCGAAGACGCCAGCGAGGCCGTCAACGTGGTTTTGGGCAACGCCCAGACAAAATAACTGAAAGGAAGTGAATTATGGCTGACAAGGAGTATTTTACACGCATGGGCGACGGTTCGATCGTCTATCTGACGGAAGCCGAAATCAGGGAAGACATAGCAGACGGTGTTGCGGACGCAGCCAGGAGGGGCAAAATCGAGCCCTTGACGAAGGAAGAGATGGACCACATCTACGACGTCTGCACAATGCCGGGCGGTGTCGTCGGCGTTGCGCCTGAAGACACGGTGGTGTCGACGAGCGATTCCGGCGCCGACAAGGTGAGCACCAAGTGCGGCATCCCGGTTGACAGGAGCATAAACGCCATGATACATGAAAGGGTGCTGGGCGCGGACTCTGTTGACATAGGCTTTCAGGACTACAACTACAAGACAGTGAAGGGCGTCGCCAAGCGCGAGGCCGCTGTACTGAAGCATGCGATGAACAGGACGGTCATGCCACTGTTTTACGGAGCGATGCCAAACCTGGGCTTTTACACCAAGCCGGACGGCCCGGTGGACAATTGGGCGGTGCTCCTGCCCGACGGGAAGATCAAAGAGGCGATGGCGGCGCAGGAAGAGGCAGTGGAGCATGCGGTCAAAGACATAGTGTACGTAGCGGAGCAGATGAACGACGTGGGCGCCGACGCAATAAACCTCGACACCTGCGGCGCTGCCGGCGACGCGGACTTTCTGGCAGCCCTTATGGCGACGGAGATCATAAAGGAGAAATTTCCGGACATGGGCGTCGAAATCGGGATGGCAGGGGAGTTTGTCCTCGGAATGCACGGCAGGCTCGAGTACAAGGGCACGAGGCTTGCGGGGCTTTACCCGCACAAGCAGGTCAAGCTGGCAGAGCAGGCCGGCGCCTCGATATTCGGGCCGGTGGTCAACACCAACAGCAACATGACTTTCCCGTGGAACATCGCCAGGGTCTGCACATTTTTGAAAGCTTGCTCTGAGGCAGCGAGCATCCCGCTCCACGCAAACGTGGGGATGGGCGTGTGCGGCATGCCGATGAGCGAAAACCTGCCGGCGGACATAGTGTCTAGGGCTGACAAATGCATGATTGAAATCTGCAAAATCGACGGGTTGTAGATAGGCGTCGGGGACCCGTTTGGCACGGAAGCTGCACACGAGATCGCTGCCGGCATGGGCGGCGCGCGCACGACCGGAGACATGGTTATGCGCATGCAGATCTCGAAGAAGATGCGAATCAAGGAGGCTAAGCAGTACGTGGCTGACAAACTGGGCCTTACAACCCTCGAAATATGCGACGTTATCACGATGTCCGAAGTAAGGGAAGACAGAGGTTTTGGCCTTACTCACATAGAGCCCTGCGCTGAGTCCAACATAGGTATGGAGGCGAAGTTCAGGATAGCTGAAGCATTGGGCATCAAGATAAATTCGGTCGAGAGGTTTAAAGAGCGTGCAGGGATAAAATAAGCTGCACAATAAAAATGTAAAGGAGGTAACTCTGTGGCAAGAAGATCACTTTGGGCAGGCGACGAGAAGGTTAACGGCTTCGGCCTTAATATATTTGACAACGCCTCGATGGACATGATCCACGCGGCGACTCTTGACTTGCTTGCCCAGGAAGGGATTAAGACGAAATGCAAGATGGCGCAGGAGATATACAGCGCCGGCGGCTGCGACGTGGACGCTAAAGAAGGCAGGGTGCGTATACCGGCGAGGATAGTGGAGGCTGCGATAGAATCTGCGCCTTCAAGCATCCTATTTGCCTCCCGCGACGGCGAAAACGATTTCACGATGGAAGGGACTGCCGTGCATTTCTGCAATTTCAGCAAGGGCGTAAACGTGGTGGACGTGTACACCGGGGAATACCGGGAGTCGAGGATGGTGGACCAGAAGAACGTGGCCCTGCTGGTTGACGCGCTGGACGAGTACGATCTGCTTGACGTGGCGGTTGAAACCCGAGACATGCCCGACTCTATCGCCAACATAGCCAGCTACGAGGCGATGGTGACGAACTGTTCAAAGCACAGCGGCCAGTCGGCTCACGGCAAGCGCGAAGCGGAGATAATGCTCAAGATGGCGGCCGTGGTGTCAGGAGGGAAGGAAAACCTGAAGAAAAGGCCTATAACTTCCACCGTCGTGTGCCCTACAAGCCCGCTGACCATAGCGAGCGAGACTACGGAGCCCATAATCGCGTATGCTGAAAACGGCGTACCATGCACTGTGCTTTCGATGGTCATGGCAGGCAGCACGGCGCCGGTAACCTTAGCTGCGACTTTGGTGGTACACAACGCCGAAGTGCTTGCGGGCATTGTGCTTGGGCAGCTGACGAAAAAAGGCGCACCGAACCTGTACGGCAGCTCGACGACGATCATGGACCTCCGCACGGCGGCTGTGACGGTGGGGTGCCCCGAGCTTGCGATGCTCAGCGCGGCGGTAGTAAAGCTGGCCCGGTACTACAACCTTCCGTCTTACATAGCCGGAGGGTAGACGGACAGCAAGTTTGGCGACGAGCAGGCGGGGCATGAGAAGACAATGACCATGCAGCTTGCAGCCCTGGCAGGGGCGAACATGATCTACGGGCTGGGGATGATCGACCTAGGCATGACGCTGGATTTTGGCCAGCTGGTCGTAGACAACGAAATCGCCAAGATGACAAGAAGAATACTGGAGGGGATACCTGTCACTGAAGAGACGTTGGCTATGGAAGTAATCCGCGCGGTAGGCGCCGGCGGGCACTTCCTCACAGAGCCTCACACTCTGAAGTACATGAGAAAACTCCAGGCGCAGACAAAACTGTTCGACCGCCAGCCCTACGCCCAGTGGGAGCTTGCGGGGAAGCGCGGCCTTGCAGAGCGGGCAGACGAGCAAGCCCGGAAGATTTTGAAAACCCACAAGCCGGCAGAGCTTCCGAAGGACGTCGCCGGCAAGCTGCGGGACATCGTGCTTGCGGCTGCCGATGAGTACGGGGTGAAGCTGCCGGACTTGCAGGATCAGCCGTAATGGGGCAGGAGGAGATTATGCTAAAAAAAATATGCGATTGCGTGTACAATTATGAGATGTCCGAAATCAAAGACCTGGTCAACGCGGCACTTGAAGAAGGCATACCTGCAAAGGACATATTGCAGGACGGGTTCATGAAGGCGATGGAGCTGGTGGGGGAGAGCTTCAACGAAGGCGACTTTTTCGTCCCCGAGATGCTGATGGCGGCAAAGACGATGGCAGAGGGGCTAGAAGTAATTAAACCGCTGCTGATTGACGACACCGGAGAGGCCATAAGCCAAGGCAAGGTAGTCATAGGCACAGTCCAGGGCGACCAGCACGACATAGGGAAAAACATCGTGGCGATGTTCATAGAGGGCGCCGGCTATGATGTCTTTGACCTTGGCATCGACGTTCCCCCGAAAGCATTTGTTGAAAAAGCGAAAGAGGTCGACGCAGATTACGTGTGCATATCGGCCATGCTGACGACGACGATGAAGCAGATGCAGGTAATCGTCGACTTGCTGAAAAGCGAGGGCCTTTTCGGCAAAGTAAAGCCGATGGTGGGGGGCGCCCCGGTGACGGAGAAGTTTGCAGGCGACATGGACGCCAGCTACGCGTTTGATGCCGCCTCGGCAGTCATCAAGCTCAAGGAGCTGGCAGTCTGACGACGTGTTGAAATCAGATTGAAAGAAGTGACTTTTGTCATGTAAAATTGTGACAAAAGTCACTTGTTTTTTTGCATTGGCTTGTTTATAATGTGCGCAGAAAAACAAGCAGATTTTATGCCCTTCGCCGATTCAAAATAAAAAACGATCGGTGCACATAAAGCATAAAGCGCGAGGATGGAGCAGCAAATGAAGCCGAAAGTGTTTATTTCAATATTTAGATACGCTTGCGAACGGCGTGAACTGGACGCTCGCCGAATCCTTGAGTTCTTTAAGCAGAACAATTATCCAATAGTGTACAACGCTGAAAAAGCAGATGTTATCGTCTATATCAGCTGCGGCATCATTGAAAAAAATACCGAGGCGTCTTTGGCAGAAATACGAGAATTACAAAAATACAATGCCCGGTTGATTGTGGGCGGCTGCGTGACCGACATTGACACGCTACGGTTGCGGGCTGTCCACAGCGGCGAGACCTTTTCTACAAAAAACCTTGCTGCCTTGGACGACCTTTTCCCCGGAGAGCAATATCCTTTCAACAGCATTTCAGACGCAAATTGCAGGTACAGGCTGCCGCAAAAAACCATCTGGGCCGGCCGCCTCTTGCCTGTAATTGAGGCAATCCCGGGGGTAGGGCACCTTTTCCGCATGATCGTAAGGATACGGACAACATCAGTTTTCGGCGAGTACTCGTTTGCCTATTTAGGTGCAGTGGGCCTTGAAAAATGCCACTACGTGAGGATAGCTGACGGTTGCCTGTCAAATTGCTCGTACTGTGCTGTCCCGGCGGCAATCGGGCGGCTTAGGAGCAAAAGCGCCAGCCAGTGCATTGATGAATTCAAACAGGGACTGGACAGCGGATGCAAAAATATTACCATAACAGCAGACGACACTGGCGTTTGGGGCGCTGACCTTGCCGCTGCTGAGGCAGGCAATAATGAAGCGTCAAATATTGCGGAGCTGCTTGGGCAAATGGTTTCCTGCGGCGATGAGCACGGCTACAGCCAATATGCGATTGTCCTCAGTGGGCTCAACCCCGCGAGCCTCTGGCGCCACCTTGATTCCTTGCCCGAGGTTTTTATGCACCCAGCATTTCGATGCGTCGTGGTTCCGGTGCAGTCGCTTAACAAAAGGTTGCTGACGTTGATGCGTCGTTTTTCCGACATCGACAAAATCAGGGATTCGCTTTGCGCACTGCGAACGGCGTCACCCAGTCTCTGGATCAGCACCCACATACTGGTCGGCTTTCCTTCTGAAACAGAGGACGAATTTTGGGAGACGCTTTTTTCGTGGGAAAGGCTGCCGTTTGACGAGGGGCAATTCTTTGCGTATAGCTTCAAGCCAGGAACTCCTGCAGAGATGATAGGGGGAAGGCTAGAGGAAGAAGAAATAAGACGAAGGATGAGGACGGCCCACGATTATTGCAAGAGAAAGAGGTACGCCTGCTTTTTCCGTGATTATGAGTTATTGCTTGTTTCGAAAAAACCAGTAAGAGGTGCAAACAATGGGAGTTAGAGACATTTATGCCGATGTTCTGGGAAGCGCTGGGCTGAGCCTTCCCGTAGTTTTCCGGCTTGTTAGGGCAGGCAGTCTGGACAGGACTTCGACGATCCTGTACAATTTTGTGGTCAACGGCAGGATTGTCAATGGCGTGAAAAGGCAAAAATACAAGGCTGCTTTCATCCCCAAGTCGATTATCCTTGAGCCCACATACGAGTGCGACCAGAAATGCCCCAGCTGCTACGTGAAGCAGGATGGCAGGACAATGGGAGGTCTCATGCTTGACTCATTTGTGAAGCAGGCGTGGGAACTGGGGATATACCGTTTTGAAGTCATGGGAGGCGAGCCCCTGATGCCAAAAGCGCTGGATGCAATTCTCCCCGTGATGAAAAAATACAGGCGCTGCGTGTTCTCTATTTGCACAAACTGTGCGCAAATAAACGAGGAGCTGGCTGAAAAATTCAGCAAAATCAAAAACGTAGCATTCCTCCTCAGCATGGAAGGGACAGAAAGCGCCACCGATTCGTATCGAGGTGTTGGCGCGTACAATGCCTACAAGAACGCAGCGGCGGTTTTGGAAAAACACAAGATACCGTTCGGCCTTTCGATTTCACTTGACAGCCAGACATGGAAATCGCAGATTGACGACAGCGTTGTCGCAGACTTTGTAAGCCATCGGGGAGTCGTTATATACTCGAACCCCAGGTTCGACCCCAATACCCAGCGCTTTGACGAACCAGACAGGGCCAGCTACATGAAAGAGCTGCAGCGGCTCTGCAAAAAGTACCCGATCTACTGGGGCGACGGGTATTACGGCAAGATGAAGTACCACAAGGGCATTATCCCTAGGCACGACAATCAAGTGTGCGTAGACCCGGACGGCAATGTGAGGGCGAACCGCTTTTTCCCGGAGCCTGTTTTCGGAAGCCTTGCTACGAAAAGCCTGCTGGATATTCTGTCCGATCCAGCCCTAGTCGCCTGCAAGAAAGACCATGCAGCAAAGGCAGACAAACGGCTAGCAGCCGAAAAGCCTTTTCTTGAAAAAGAGGGCTTCAGGGTCTACGATTATCAATGGGGGAACTCGTGAAATGGCGGCGCGTTTTTTTGACGGCATGCGTTATTCGCTGCTCGCCCTGCCTCGTGGGTTTGGGCATTACAAAAATATCCTACGCATGACGAACGTACGGTTTTCCTGCACAAAAAATAAAATCCTCGGCTGGAAAAACGGCCATCCCAGCTACAATCTCCTGACGCCGCTGGTTTGGAGCAGCCACTCGGCATATGCCCTTGCGTCCAAGGTGATGACGTTGTACCAGTGGCGGACGCTGCCCGAAACGGTGAACCTCGCCATAACCGACGAATGCGCCTGCAGCTGCGAGTATTGCAGCTTTGCTTCGATGAGAAAGGAAGGGAAGGAAAAACTGAGCTTGGAGGAATGGCGCAGCGTGATAAAACAGGTGCAGAGGCTTGGCGCATCCACAATATCGCTTACTGGGGGCGAACCGTTGGAAAGCCCCGACGTGTTGGAGATCATCAAGTCAGTTGACCCCCAGTTCAGCCAAGTGATCCTGTTCACGTCAGGGTACCTCCTTGAAGAAAATGCAGCTGAGCTGGCAAATGCCGGGCTTACTTCCGTTATCGTCAGCATCAACAGCGCAGCGGCTGCAGAGCACGACGAGTCGAAAAAATATCCTGGGATTCATGAAAAAGTCGTCCGAGGGGTGAAAGCTGCCCAAAAAGCAGGACTCCTCGTCGGGATAGCTGCTGTCGCATACAAGGAAGACCTTGCCAACGGAAGCATCGTTGCCCTCATCGAGCATGCAAAAGAGCTGAAAGTGAACCAGATCATCTTTTTTGACGCTATTCCCGCAGGCTGCTACGCAGACAATACGGAAGTGGTTTGGTCTGATGACGACATAGACGAACTCATCAGAGTCTGTTCATTTTACCACGAAAAGAAGAATTACCCAGGTGTCCTGCCGTACAGTTTTTTGAATTCCTACCGCAGCATCGGATGTTACGCCGGGACGATCTATTTTTACATAAGCCCTTACGGCGACGTCTGCCCCTGCGATTTCTGCTCATTTTCCGTAGGCAACGTAAAAGACCGGCCTGTCTACGAAGTCTGGGACAAATTTCGTGAGCATGAGGAATTCACCAGTTCCAGCCTAACAGGATGCAAGATGAAAAACAAAGCTTTCAGGGAGAAATTCATGAATATGCCAGCATCGCCGGAACATGCGAAGGAGCTATAAACCGTGGACAAGATACTTAGAACGACAAAAGTGTGGTGCTGCGGCTGCGAGGACGAGCATGAGGCGGCGGTTTACGAGGAA
>WRJV01000307.1 GCA_009778415.1 Clostridiales bacterium
ATGGTCATTCACGAAAACGACGTGCTGTGGGTGCTGGGCAAAGAGGACTTGACGGAAAAACTGAGAGCGGGCGGGCTGATCCAGCCTTAGCAGCGCTTCATCTGGCAAACAAGACGTGAACATTGACATGGATTGAAAGGGGAGATTTGGCTTGAACGATAAAATCATAAGGGTTATGCTGGCTTCCACTGAGGACGCATCCCAATTGTTGGCTATAGCAAAGAAGGAGCTTGACGTAATCAATGACGTGCTGCGAGGAACTATCAGCATCAAGGCTTTCGACTGGAAAAAGTCAGCAGTTTCGGGCATGGGCAATGCACAAGAGAACATTTTTGAGCAAGCGAACATTGAGGAAGCAGATTATTTTGTGTCAATATTTCGCTTCAATTATGGAAAGCCCACCGGAAACAAGTACCCCGATTCAGAGCTAAGGTACAATTCAGGCATGGAGGAGGAATTTTACAAAGCTTACCATCTCTGGGAACTGTATAAAAGCCCGGAAATCATGATTTTCAAATCTGAAGAGCCTGTTCCAAGAGACCATATCGGCGGCATAAAAAAACTGGAGAATTTTTTTAAAGACTTCCACGGAGATGGCAAACATCCCGGGCTTTATAACACTTTTAAAAACGAAGCCGACTTTGCTGAAAAATTCCGCAAGAACATCTTAGCGCGCGTCTTTAAGACGATAAGCGACGACAAGCCTGCTGAATACGACAGAAGCAACATGACAAATATTTTCTTTGACAACGACAATTCCAAGAGAAACAGCATAAAAGCTGGAGAATTGCAAAAAACAGAAACCATACGGCTTCAGGCCAAATCATGCTATTCATTCCTTGCCACAGATGGAATTCTACAGGCGCCAGTGCGAAAAGCGCTGGATAAGGGAAGTAAATTTGAATTGATAATTCAAAATCCATGGACTTTGCATGCGCTGCAATGGGCGTTGACCGCCGATGACTTTGCAAAACAAAGATTGCAATACAAAAAATATGAAAAGAAAACTATGAGCGCTGAAGACATCATGGATACGTATAAACAATGCCATTGGATATACGCACGGTATGAATTAAGCATTAAGGGCTATAAAGACCTTTCCAGCGAGTTCAAGGGGAAGATAGAATTGAGAGTGACTAACCTCGATTTGTCCAATTCGATTCTTTTCACTGATGACTTTTTATTCCTTGAGCCGTATATCCATACGCTAAAGTCCAAGACAAGGTCGTTATCATTATTTGAAGTTCAGATACCGAAAGGCAGTGAAATATATAAGGATACAAGTGACTATTTTGCGTCGCGGCTGCGTTTAAGCGAAGCGTTTGGCGCTTTCAAAAAAAACGAAGACGCATATAAAGAAACCCTCCTGCAAGACTTGGCAAGCGTTTACGGGGAGAAATAGTCGTGAAGCTGGAAGCATTGGATTTTCGAATAACGTCAAAGTGCGACATGAACTGTCCCTTTTGTTTTGGTACCAAACGGAACGGCACGGTCAATATGGGCAACATCGATGAATTCTTCATGAACTTGAGGCAATACGGCGTAAAAAACATTGTATTGACAGGAGGGGAACCCAGTTTAGCGGATAATTTCGCAAACGTTGTCTCATTTTTGAAAAAGTGCGGCTTCAACTTAGCGTTGTCTACGAACGGCGTGTTTTGGAACAACGACCACTTGAAAAAAACAGTAATAGAGAATATTAGCTGGATAGCTCTTCCGGTTGACTCCACGGATCCGGTTCAGCACAACTTTATGCGTGGCGCTTTTTTCGACCACCATTCCTGCATTCATAAGATACTGGGCGACATCCCCAAAGAAGCCCCCGATATAAAGGTTAAAATCGGCACAGTCGCGAGCAAAGAAAACCTTTCCAACATATCAGGCATATTGCATACGCTGCCAATGGAACCAGCTTTGTGGAAAATATACCAGCTGTCCGAGGTTTTCAGCAATTCTCGTTACTACAAAGAAAACAAGATCTCCGACAGCGCTTTTGAAAAGCTCGTCGATGAGGCAAAGAAAGAAAACGCACATAGGGAGACGCGGATTACGTGCCTGTTTGAACGCGACAGAGAACGTCGTTACCTGTTCCTAGAGCCAGACGGAACACTCATGACAATAGAAAACAATAAAGAAGTTGCCATAGGAGATTGCCGAGACGATTTTCGCGCTTTGATCAAAAAAATAGAATTATCAGTGGACGTAGACAAAATCAATTCAAACTTCAACAACAGCTTTATTTCTTAGTGCGGGCTGTCGCCCCAGAAAAATTTTTATCCAATCTTTTCAAAAAAACAGTTGCCAAATATTTACATATGGTATATAATATCATTAACAGACAAAAAAAGGAATATAAGTTAATGATAAACAATAATGATACTTTATGTAAAACAACCGGAAAAATGCGCGACGAAATAAGCAGGGGGGCTGGGGAGATATCAGACGACGAAGCCCTTTCCATGATTGAAAGCCATGTTTTCAGAAACGAAAACTTCGTGTTTTATTCCCGTGCGGAAAAAGGCGAGCTGATCAGCAGGGTGTTTTACGCGCTGCGCAAAGACCTTGACGTACTGCAGCCTTATGCGGACGACGACGAGGTTTCAGAAATCATGGTGAACGGCAAAGACGACATCTTCATTGAACGGCGCGGAAAAATCGAAAAGGCAAAGACGAGCTTCGACAAAACCGAAGACCTCGAAGAGGTGATCCGAAGGATATGCGCGAAGGTTCACAGGGAAATAAACGAGCTCAACCCCATCGTCGACGCGAGGCTTGCAGACGGCTCCAGGGTCAGTGCAGTGTACAAGAACGTGGCGATAAACGGGCCGATACTGACGATAAGGAAGTTCCCCAAAAAAGAAATCACCATGGAGATGCTCATAAGAAACGGGACGTTGACCGAAGAAGCGGCTGGTTTCATGAAAAAGCTGATCAGGGCAGGCTACAACATCTTCGTCAGCGGAGGTACGTCTTCCGGGAAAACCACGTTCCTGAACGTGCTTTCCGACTACATACCAAAGGACGAAAGGGTCATAGTCATCGAGGACTCGGCCGAGCTGCAGATCAGGGAGATAAAGAACATTGTCCGCATGGAGTGCAGGAACGCCAACGTGCAGGGCAAGGGCAAAGTCGACATGAAGCAGCTGATAAAGACGAGTTTGAGGATGCGGCCCGACAGGATCATCGTAGGGGAAGTCAGGGGCGAGGAAGTGCTCGACATGATACAGGCTATGAACACCGGCCATGACGGGAGCTTGAGCACCGGGCACGGCAATTCCATCGAGGGCATGCTGCGGAGGCTTGAGTCGATGTTCCTGCAAGCCGCGAATTTCCCGATTGAGGCGATAAGGTCTCAAATCGCAGAGGGGATAGACGTGATAGTGCATATGGGGCGGCTAGCGGACAAAACGAGGAAGGTGCTTGAAATAGCTGAAATCAAAGGCTTTGATGGCAATAATATATTAGTTAATACACTGTTTAAGTATAATATTAACAGCGGCCTCGCCAAAAGCGAGAGCGGGCTGCAAAACACTGAGAAACTGGAGTTAAGGGGGGGATGGCTATGATACCGACATACGACAAGTACAAACTTACAGCAAAAGAGAGAAGGGACAGCATAATTATATCGTACATAGGGCTTTTTTTCGCTACGTACATTTTTTACCACAGCATCATCATCTCTGTAGCCTCCGGGCTGCTGATCCCGTTTTGCCTGAAATACTATGCAGGCTCGCTGGCAGAAAAAAGGAGGGACCTTTTGACTGTCCAGTTCAGGGACGTCCTCTACTCGCTGTCTGCGTCTTTCGCAGCCGGCAGGCACATGAGGGACGCCCTCTACGAGGCGAGGGACAACCTGGACACTATGTACGCCGGCGACTCCCCCATGCTCGTCGAGATATCTGACATGCTGTCGAAAATTGACGAGAGCAGGGCGGCGGAAGAAGAGGTCTTCAAGGACTTCGCCGCACGCAGCGGGGTTGGGGACATACAGAGCTTCTTCGACACCTATTTCATCTGCCGCATGACCGGAGGGGACATCAACAGGGTCGTCTCAAGGACTTCTGCCATGCTCATCGACAAGATCGGGATCGAGAAGGAAATCAAGGTCCTGGTGTCGCAAAAGCGCTTCGAGGGGAAAATAATCAGCCTGATGCCTGTCATCGTGATACTGTTCTTGAACATAGCGTCGCCTGGTTACGTCGAGGTGCTGTACACGGCATTCGTCGGCAGGCTCATCATGTCGGTGGCGCTGGCCGGGATAGCGTATGCGTATTACATGACGTCGAAGCTGACCGAAATCGAGGTTTGATATGAAAATGAAAAAAGCTATTGACAAATTAACTGGCGAAAGGCAGTTTCTCGAACAGTCGTATTCAAAGCTGTACGGGAAGAGGAACTGTTCAGACGAAATAGACGGCATGAAACGCGCCGTCATGAAGAAATACATCTGGCTTGGAGCGGCGCTTGCCGTTGCTCTTGCGGTGTCTGCCGCTAATGCAGTTTTGACGCACAGCGGCGGTACGCCGATAAGCCGCGGCAGCGAAATATCGATCATGAGGCCCAAGGAAGGCGGCAGTGCGCTAAAAATCCCCATGAGGCTCGAAGTTTTGCAAAGCGATGAGGAAAGCATGACGAAAAGCGTGCTGATACTTGTGCAGCCGGAGGAAACAGGCGGCGGCGAGGAGCCATTGGAAATGGAAGAGGAAGACGATTACGCAAAGATCGAAAAAGAAGTGAGAAAACTGGTAAAGACGATCAACAACAGCAAGAGCGGCGAAAAAGTGACCTTGCCTACGGAATTGGCCAGCGGCATTAAGCTGATTTGGGACAGGCCGAAAAACACAAGGGCGCCGCTTGTCTTCCCGATGTTCCTGTTCGCGGTCTTTGTTGTGTACCGCAGCAGGTACGCCAAGGTCAAAAAAATTGAAAACGACGCAAAAGAGTCGGTAATTAGAGAACTCCCTGAATTTATAAATAAATTGGTATTGCTATTAAACGCAGGGCTTGTCCTGACAAGCGCGTTCGACAGGATACTCGTAAGGTACGATAGCAGCAGCAAAGAGGTTAAGCCGTATTTCTATTCGCAGTTGCTGCAAATCAACCGGAACATGCGCGAAACCAACAGCCCCCTTGGCGCCGGGCTGAAGGAGTTCGCGGGAAGGAGCGGGGTCAGGGAGTTCATGAGGGTCGCGAACATCATATCGGACAATATCGACAAAGGCGCGGAACTCGTTGAAAAACTTAAAGGCGAAAGCGAGCTTTTGTGGCTGACGAAAAAAAAGCTGGCGGAAGAAAAAGGCAGGCTGGCAGAGACGAAGCTGACTTTTCCGCTTGTGATATTGCTCCTCGTCTTGATTATGGTCACAATCGCCCCGGCGCTGATGGAAATGTAGAGGGCGCCTGCGCAGGCGCCTGAAGAAAGGAAAAGGAGGAAAGAAAAATGAAAAACAGTAAAAAAGGGATGGAAATGGTGCAAGTTGCAATTTTAGTCGCGATTGCCATCGGGCTTGGGCTGCTGTTCAAAGACAACATCACAAGCTTCATCGAAGACACGTTCATGGGACTCTCGAGCAGCAGCTTCCAGTAGCCGGCATGAACAACAAGAAAGGAAGCGCAATCGCCGAGGCGGCAATAGTGTTCCCTGTGGTCATATTGACAGTGCTTGCGGTCGTGTACATCCTTATCGCGATGTACACGGACGCATCCACAGCGGTGAGGGACCATCTGGCGCTTCGCCACGAATCGGGCACGAGGACGGAAACGGTTGAGAGGGCAGGCGCGTACAACGGGCTTGCCCCAGCGGACAAATACGGCAGGAGGCCCTTTCGGCAGTCTGCGGAAATATACGAGGAACGCGTGCTGCTTGACAGGCGGCTCGTGGCCGATGGCAGCAGAGTGTACATCATCGATGAGGAAAAGCACGTGAGGACGGTAGACTTTGTAAAGGGTTTGGTGAACAGCAATGAAAAAGACAACGAAAACGAAAACGACAATGACAATGAATAAAAAGGGGAGCGTAGCGGTCTTCCTGACATCCATACTGACAACGATGATTATAGTCAGCATAGTGTTTGTGCAGGCAGCAAGCAGCATCTGCGGGGCGTCTTACGCCGACGCGGTGCTGGAGCTTTCCGGACGGTCGGTCTTGTCGGAATTCGACAGGAGGCTCAAAGACGAATATGGCTTGTTCGCATTCTACGGGCAGGAGGACACGGTGGCATCCGACATCAGGATGTACGCGTCTGCCAGTTTCAGCAAGACGTACCCGCAAGAGTACTGGGGGGACGGCGGTTGGGGGACTGTGGACTTGCTCAAGCTGAAGCTGCAGAGGACCAAGGTCAACATGGCAGCATACTCCCTGATGGACGTCGACGTGTTTGAAAAGCAGATTGAAGACTACATGGGCTTTATGCTCGCGGAAAAAGGGATCGACTTCATAAGAAGCATGTGGGAAAAATCCGGTGAGGCGCCTGCGGGCGAAGGCGAAAAGTCTCCCACGGGCGAAGGCGACAAGGAACCAGTGGGCGCACAGGGCGACAAGGAGCCCCAGCGCGTACAGGGCGAACAGAAGGAGCTCAAGAACAAAGTGGAAATATCCAGCCTGCCCTCGCAGGGCAACGTAAGAAGCGGCATTGGGTCAAACATCGTCGCAATCGTTGAAGGCGGGCTCCCGCAGATGGACGATATTCTGAAAGACGGCACGAAGGATTTCATGGTGAACGAATACATAATGAGCAATTTCAAGTACTACATCGGCGACAAAAAGGTGAGGGACACGTTCTTTTACAACGAAGTGGAGTACATCCTGTTCGGAAAGCTAAAGGACAAGGAAAACCTTGACAGGTTCAAGTTTGAATTTCGCCTGATGAGGGTACCGCTCAACTTCGCATACGTTTGGAGCGACCACAAAATGAGAACGACTGTGCTGACATTGGCAGAAGCGCTGGGCTGTCCGGCGGCCGCAGGCGCCATCGCGCTGGCCTGGGCAACCGCGGAAGCGGAAAACGACGTGCGCCTCCTGACCAACGGGAAGAGGGTGTCGTTGCTCAAAGACCAGAACACATGGGCACTGGTGAACCTAAAATCGGCGGTGCGCACCACGCGAATAAAGGATGACGACGGGGAAGTAGTCGATGTATACGCGACTGAAAAGAAAACGAGCAAGTGCATCGACCCGCCCAAGAGTTACGGGCTGTCGTACTCCGACTATCTGAGGATGTTTCTGTTCATTGAAAAGAGGGAGACCAAGCTCATGAGGGCGATGGACCTGATTCAACTGAATTTCAGGAAGACCTATTACGGGGATTTTCTGATAAAAGACCACTATACGGGATTTTCGCTGGAAGCAGTCGTCTCGGGAAAGAAGTACCAATATGAGCAAAAATACTAAAAAAGGGTTCCTGTCCGTCGAGGCTTCAATATTTGTCCCGATGTTCGTCATCGCGGTCCTGACGATCGGCTACCTGATAAAGGTGGCAGCGGTTTCAGAAAACGTGATGCACGTGATGGCAGACGAGGCGCGGAAGCTCAGCATGTACTCCTACGGCCTCGAGCTGACCCACTTAAAGTTCAAGCCAGACGTTGAGAGCAGGCTTACCCTCGAAACCAAAGACATCGAGCACCCGTCCGTCGAATCGATGAATTACCTTTACAAGGCCAAAGGCAAGGATGACCTCATTGGCTTTCGGGTTGACAGCGGCGTCAAAATAAAGCTGCCAATAATTTTCTACGATGGCGTGAGCCTGACTGACACCCTGTTTTTCCGTGCTTTCACGGGCAGGGAATACAAACCGGATTACGCCGGCTTTGACGACATGGAGGAAGAAGAACCGCGCCTCGTCTGGGTTTTCCCGGTGGCAGGGGAGCGGTACCACGAAGAGGACTGCAGCTATATAAAAGTCGCTGCAAGGCAGGGGGCGCTCAATTCGGCAATAAAGAAAAAGTACAAGCCCTGCTCGCTGTGCGACGCAAGCGGCGCGTCCGTCGGGAGCGTCATCTACTATTTTGAAAGCGCCGGCGAGGTGTACCACCAAGGGTCGTGCTTCATCGTCGACAGGTACGTAATATCAATGGACGAAGCGGATGCAAAGAAAAAGGGGTACACACCATGCAGCAAGTGTACATAACCATACGGTTCAGTGGGAGTCGCAACCTCCCGCTGAACTAAATTTTACAAGGGAGGACTCAAAAATTATGACAGAAGAGGGGAAAAACACGTTCACGATCGAATACGAACGGGGAATGATAAAGGAATTTGAAAAGAGGATTCTGGCTGAAGGCGCATGCAAGGCATTTTTGCCTATGGGCTTCGTCAGTGCAGGGGAAGCAGACACTGCGCACTACGACTGCAGCGGGTACCAGCCCATTGCCAATTATGAATTCAAAAACAGCAAGAACATAGTCGACCTGCTTGAGAAATGCGTCTTTTCCTTGATCGACTCGGCCAGCTACTTGCTGAACCCTAAGAAGCTGGAATTGAATACGGGAACTGTTTTTTATTCGGACAGCAGGAAGGAAGTGAAGCTGGCCTACGTTCCAAAGCAGACCCCGTCAGAAAAAGTGACGCACGCTTTTAAGGAGCTTTTAAACCATATGGAGAGCAACGTCAGGGGCAAAGAGTCGTCCGGCTACTTGAAAGCGACGGCGGCTTACATCGAGTACAGCAACGGAAGCCTTTTCGACGTGGTGAACTATTTGGGTGAGCTGCGGCAGGAGATACACGCATGCGGATAGGCAAGTAGAGAGCACCAGACATTGACTTTGCGCTTAAACTGGAGTAAAATCTTGAAAGAGGAGAGCTTGAGGGGAGGTATAATATGCATCAATTCAAGAAAAATAAAACTAAATTTGTTACAATACTCGCAATAGCATCTTTTATAATTACAACGATTGTGTTTTGTGGATTAAAGGGGTTAACATCTATTCAAATTTCCTTTTTTGTGTATTTCCCCCAAATCATTTCGTGGAGCTTGCTGTTATTTCTTATTGTGTGGAATGTTTGGGACCGCTTGTTGTGGAAAGCGTTTTTAAAATTTTGTGCGAGGTTCAAAATTCCAATGCGAAAGGATTTCTACATGCTTGACTTGTCCGGCCGCTGGAAGGGCGATTATAAGCGTGGTGCATCTGCAAGTGAGCAGGGAGAGGGTAATGCAGTAAGCGACGGAAAAAACCATGGTTTTGTGATCGAGATATCTCAAACAGCTTCAATGATCTGTTGCAGCACTTAACATGAACATGGTGGATACTCAGACAGTTTTGTGGCAGATATTTTTATTGGACCAAATGAGGAATCATATTACTTCGTTTATTGTTGGGTTGGATCTCCAAATACTGAATCTGAGCATAATATTAAGCTAAAGACATCGGGTCAATATGAAGGGACTACTATCCTAAGATTTTTTCCTGCGACGAATAACAGACCCAAAAAGCTCCAAGGTAGATATTACACAAACAGAGAACCTTTGGCTACAAAAGGAACGCTTGAATTGTATTTTGAAGGCAATGCACTTCTTGAGAGCTATTAATAAATGATAAAGTGGAGTGTGATTTATGGCGTTTAAAGATATTATGTATGCGGATAGCATAAAAGAGATGAAGGAATTAAATATTATATTTGAGAAAATTGACGAAGACCATGCTACTAGCATACTATCAAGCGAGATCAATTATTCAAAACTGATGAATTACGCAGTGCTTTTTGATCGATATAAAAACGCAAAACAAGACGGGCAATTCATGAAAATAGATTTTTTTCAATTGTATACATTGTCTAGAATCGATCACCATTTGCGTCAAATTATCATGATGATGGCACTGGACATTGAGCAGGCTCTAAAAGTCAAATTGATATCTGATCATATCAGTATTGGAGAAGCGACGTCGGGTTCCATATTGGAGTTCTGGGAATTAAACGATTATTACTTAAACGAAAGATACCGAAAAGACAATTTAAGCTCTAATATTCAGGCGTACCTCTTAAAATGCAAAGGAGAACTAAAGTGTTTGCCACTTGGAGACTTCCTTGAAGTTGTTCAATTTGGAACATTGCAGAAGTATGCTCAGTTTTTCTATGCTAAATTTAGTACAGGAAAAGATCTAGCAAAGAAGAAAGTTCTATTTTATCAACAATTGAATAGAATTTTGGTATTACGCAACATCGCAGCACACAATAATCCACTATTACCATTTTTGATTGAACCATATGCCGTATCAAACAACCCTTATAAAGATTACGAGCTATTGTCATTTTTAGGTAGGGGGGGGTTAGGCACCGTACGTTAAGCACCAATATGAAAAAGCCGCTCATTCATGATTTTTCAATGATGCTTCATGTAGCTTATAAAATAATTCCAGAACATCAGTTTAAAAATATATTATTTATGATCGACAATTTTCTAGCTGAGCATTGCTCAAAAAGCTTAGTGTACTATAAAAACAACTTGGCATTGGTTTCTGCATTTAATTTTATAAGCGAAGTTATTAAAATCTATAAAAACGAATTACAGAAGCATGAAACTTGTTGACACAAACTTGACGGAAGGTTATAATAAATATTAAGGAACGTTTTTTCTTAATAAAAAGCGATGCTTTTTGGGGAACTGATGCCAGAGTTAGTTCCTATTTTTATGGAATTGATATTCTTTTACTTTTATGGAAAAAGCCGGGCACGGGCCCGGCTTTTAAATATGGCACTGCAGGTTGGCTTAATCGTTGTAGTTTCTTCGTGACGATTTTTTCTTGTCGCGGCAATCTTTGCATCGCTTCGGCTCGTTGTCGAAACCCTTCTCTTTGTAGAATTCCTGCTCGCCTACCGTAAACACAAACTCCTGACCGCAATCCTGACACACCAATACTTTGTCTTCCATTTTTTTCCTCCATGTAGAAAATGTAAAATATAAAAAAATAAGTTTAAATATTTAAAACAGTTTTTGGACGATTTTCTAAATAGAGATTTCAGGATAGAAGATTTCCAGATAGGGCATCAGACCATTTTTCTTTTTAAATATCAAGTATATTGTACATGATAAATATCGATATGTCCAGAATTATTTACTGTTTATGCGGAAAAGATGGTAAAAATTTTCATTTGACAAACAAATTGACGAATGTTACCATGTGAGGAAAGATAAAAACAGGTTTGAAAGGCAGGTAGATGATGATACCGCTATCGACAAAGATGAGGCCGGACAGCCTGGACGGCTTCGTGGGGCAGGAGCATTTCATGTACAAAGGCGCCTTGCTATACAATGCCATCAAAAACAAGACATTCGACTCGGCTATTTTTTTCGGGCCGTCCGGAACAGGGAAGACCACCCTTGCCAGGATAATCGCAAATGAAATGGACGCGAATTTTTTTGAGCTGAACGCATCGGTTACCGGGATCAAGGAGCTGAAAGAAATTATTGACAACGCGAAAACCAGGTTCTTCGGGCTCCAGAACGAGACGAGCTACGTGTACATCGACGAGTTCCACAGATGGAACAAGCTGCAACAGGACACTCTGCTGAAGGCGCTTGAAGAAGGCGCGATCAAGTTTATAGGCAGCACTACGGAAAACCCATACTTCGCAGTGAACAACGCAGTGCTTAGCAGAGTGAGGAGCATATACGAATTCAAGAGGCTTCTTGCAGGGGACATACTGAAGATACTGGCCCGCACTCTGGCAGACAAGGAGAAGGGGTTTGGCCGCCTTGCCATATCATGCGAAGGCAGAGCTCTCGAAGTGCTCGCGGACATGAGCAGCGGCGACGCCAGGGTTGCGCTCGACACGCTTGGGTTCATCGTCGACAACCTAGGCAGCGGCGAGGCAATAGGCGTCAAGGCGGTCGAAGAGGCGATGCAGCGGCAGGCGACGTTTTATGACCGTAGCGAGGACAAGTACAACCTCCTGTCAGCCCTCCAAAAATCCGTGAGGGGCAGCGACCCCGACGCAGCCCACCACTACCTTGCGCGGCTTATCGACGGCGGTGCGGACATACTGATGATAGGGCGGAGGCTCCTTGTCATGGCTAGCGAAGACGTTGGCATGGCGTACCCAAGCGCGATAACCGTAGTGACGTCATGCGTGCAGGCGGCGCAGATGGTAGGGCTTCCAGAGGCCAGGATACTGCTGGCCCAAGCCGTGACGCTTCTGTCGTCGTGCCCGAAATCAAACGCTTCCATGTCTGCGCTGGAAAGCGCGCTGTCCGACCTTGAGAAAAAACACATCGACGACGTCCCTGACCACCTGAAGGACTCCAGCTACAGCGGGGCAAAAGGCAGGGGCCTTGGCGTCGGGTACAAGTACCCGCATGCTTACGGCGGCTATGTAAAGCAGCAGTATTTGCCTGACAATTTATACAGGGAGGGCGTGAAGTACTACAAGCCTACAGAAAACGGAAGCGAGGCTTCGTTTAAAAAATACCTTGAAAGTTTGGGGAAAATGAGATGAGGGAGATAATAATAGCCGAGCATTCCGGGTTTTGCTTCGGAGTCAGGCAGGCGATCGGGAAAGCAGAAAAAGCGCTGGGAGAGAAGGGCTGCGTTTATTCGCGCGGGCCGGTTATACACAACCAGTATGTGACAGACGACCTTGTCCAAAAAGGCCTGAAAGTTGTCGGGTCGGTGGGCGAACTGCCTGACGGCGTAACTCTTCTCGTAAGGTCCCACGGCGAGCCAAAAGAGTTTTTTGAGCAAGTCAAGGGCAAAGGGATAAAAGTAATAAACGCAACCTGCCTGTACGTGACGAGAATACACAGGATAGTAAGCAGGGCAAAACAGGAAGGCTATGATATTGTTGTCGTCGGGGACAAAACCCATCCTGAAGCTATAGGGATAAACGGATGGTGCGGCGGCTCGGCGACTATTGTCGATTCTGAAGAGGAGGCTGGTCAAATTAGCGGCAAGAGAATTTTTGCCGTTGCCCAAACGACCATGGCCGAGGATTTCTTTTTCAGGATCGTCGGTATACTAAAGGAAAGAAACGAAGTGGAGTTCAGAAACACTATATGCGGCGCAACAAAAGAACGGCAAGATAGTTGTACATTGACAGCAAAGAAATGCGATATGATGCTGGTCATCGGAAGCAAAGAAAGTTCAAATTCAGTCAATTTATTAAGTATTTCAAAAAAACATTGCAAAAAAAGTTATTTTATTGAAAATATAAGTGATTTACCATTGAAAGAAATTGAGAAATGTAATAAAATAGGTGTCACGGCAGGTGCATCGACGCCTGAACGTGTGATTAAGGAGGTTATTGCAAGAATGAGTGAAAACATCACTAACGAGAACAAAGAGACTAATTTAATGCAAGACTTGATGGTGGAGATTGAGAAGTCATTAAGGCTGCCGCGCGGAGGCGAAGTCATTACAGGAACTATTATCCAGATAACCGAAAGGGAGATCGTAGTGAACCTAGGGTGTAAAAAAGACGGCATCATTCCGCGCGAAGAATTAATTGTGGAAGGAGAACAGAAACTTAACGATTTATTTAAAGAAGGCGATGAGATTCAGGCAAAAGTCCTAAAAACTGATGACGGCGACGGAAACATCTTGCTTTCCAAAAAGAGATTGGAAGTTAACGAGCATTGGAATGAACTAAGTGATGCTTTTGAAAATAAATCAGTTGTTGAAGTAAAAGTGGTCAAGCAGGTAAAAGGCGGGGTCATTGCTTCATTCAAAGAAGTTTCGGGGTACATCCCGCTTTCGCAGTTGTCAGACAGGTTTGTTGAAAATGCCGCTACAGAGGAGTACATCGGCAAGGTCTTGCCCGTAAAAGTGACAAGGGTAGATCAGAGGAAGGGCAAGGTTGCGTTTTCGCACAGGAACCATCTGCTTGAAGAAAGGCAAAAGAAAATCGACAACGTATGGAATTCGCTAAGCGTCGGCGACATTGTCGAAGGTACAGTCATGCGGTTCACGGAATACGGCGCGTTTGTAGACATCGGTGGGCTTGACGGGCTGCTGCACATCTCGGAAATATCATGGGGAAAACTGAAACACCCGCAGGAAATCCTTGAAATTGGCCAAAAGGTAAAAGTCAAAGTCCTGTCTATGAACGCAGAAAAGGGGAAAATCTCCCTTGGGCTTAAGCAGACAAGCCCTGAACCGTGGTCGATAATAGACGAAAAATTCAAGGCAGAACAGATAGTTAAGGGCAGGGTTGTGCAGATTAAGGAATACGGCGCATTTGTCGAGCTGGAACCTGGGCTTGACGGGCTTGTGCATATTTCCGAGGTATCGCACAAGAGGGTCTCGAACATCGCAAACGAGCTGAGCGTTGGCCAGGACGTTACCGCGAAGATACTGGAAATCAACAAGGAAAAGAAACGGATCAGCCTGAGCATCAAGGAAATCCTGGAGCCGTCCATTTACAACGAACGCGAACCAGAGCCCGAGCCCGAACCTGAGCCGGAGCCCGAACCGACGCCGGAGCCTGTACCAGAACCGGAGCCGATACCTGAACCGGAGCCGGAGCCCGAACCTGAGCTTGAGCTTGAACCGGAACCAGAGGCAGAGCCTGAACCCGAACCGGAGCCCGAGCCGGAGCCCGAACCAGAACCGGAGCCGATACCTGAACCGGAGCCGGAGCCCGAACCTGAGCTTGAACCGGAACCAGAGGCAGAGCCTGAACCCGAGCCGGAGCCC
>WRJV01000308.1 GCA_009778415.1 Clostridiales bacterium
TCGATAATTTGGCGGATATTGAGTATATAATAAACGATGAGATATGCGATTATGTGTCTATGAGTCGTCCGCTTATTATGGAACCAAACCTTGTTAATAAGTTTCGTGAGAACAAGCAATCGAAAGCTCGGTGTATAAATTGCAACTATTGTCTTATATCCATGAATAATGAGCCACTTCGATGCTATGATGGAAAAACCAAAGTATGAATTACATTTTAGAATACCTGACAGACCTATCGTTAAACAACAACCGTGAATGGTATCACGCAAATAAAGACCGCTACAAAAAAGCAAACACGGAATTTGAGCGATTGATCGGCGACCTGATCGTTGCCATCGGCGATTTTGACGATAGTGTCATCCACAATGCTCCAAAAGACTTGACATTCAAAATGGTACGCGACACGCGGTTCAGCCATGATAAGTCGCCGTACAACCCTGCCTTCAGGGCGCATATATCATCAATGGGGAAGCTCCCGATACCGGTAGGATATTACATTGCGATAGCACCGGGGAACCGCTCATTTATAGGCGGGGGCTTATTCGCTTCCATGTTCAAGGACGCTACTGCAATGATTAGAGATTATATCGTGGCAAATGGCAATGAATATGAAACGATTATCAGTGATAAATCTTTTGCTGAATACTACGTAGTAAAAGGCGAAATGCTCAAAAATGTTCCGAAAGGATACGACCCTGCGCACCCGCAAGCTGAATACCTGAAGAATAAGAGTTGGTATTTAGAGTATACTATTCCGGATGAACAACTTACAGACGCAGATGGTTTTATCGTAAAGATAACGCAGTTGTTCAAGTGCGTGAAGCCGTTCAATGATTACCTCAACGCCGCACTAAAAGACTTCAAAATGCCAACGCGATAAGTAGGGAAGATCATTTCGTGTTTGCTGGCGACAAAAGTGAAAAAAGCCTTATAATATTTGATGAAATGTGTTATAATAAGCAAAAATGAGCAATTTCAAGGAGAACAGAAAAATGCTAGAAGAAGGCAAGCACAACGACAGATTTGTTTTTTTGGAAGATGTTGCCGAAGAACTTGACATGGCGTTCGACGACAGCACGACTTACTACAACACAGAGACCGGGGAATTCACTTATTGCAGCGATTACTTCTCCAGCGAAATGGACTCGGTAGAATTCGAGGACGAAAAGTACATTGCCCTGCCGTCCAGGTACGATATCCGCGAGTACGACATGATGGCAGAGTTTGCAGACGACGTGTGCGACGAACACAAGAGCGAACTGCTGTCGGTCGCGCTTGAGGGGGAAGGCGCGTTCCGGCGCTTCAAGGACACGCTGTCCAGGGTGGGGCTTGAGGACGATTGGTACAGGTTCAAGGAAGAGGCCTATATTGAGGTGGCGCGGAAATGGTGCCAGGACTACGAAATACCGTACAAGGTCAGAAACGCTGCTCATGCGCAGTCGGCGCAAGAGGGCAATGAGCCCTACCGTCACAAATGCTGCATGTGCGGAAGCGACGCTAAAATTCATATAAGCGGTACGCAGGAAGCCAGCTACTGCCTTGAATGCCACAACAAACTCATGGCGGCGCAGACAGGCGCAGAGATGCCGGACGCTGTCCCAACGCAGATCGTCCTTTTTGACGTTTGCGAGGAAGCCCATGCTTTTGCAATAGAAAGCATGATTTTCCCACACTGCAAGTCCATCCGCGCTACCGAGGTTGTCGGTACTACATGCTATAAGGAAAATGTTTACGGCGAACTCAGCGACCGTTTTGAAGACATGTGGTCTGAAATGGTCCGCCGGCTGGAGAAGTCGCTGTCGAAAAAATACATGGGCGACGACGCAAGCTTTGAGGACATGAAAGCCGTCGGATATGTTGACTACAACCGCATCCATGACGCCTACGAGGTGGTGATAGACGGGAAAGCCTATACTTGGGCGCAGCTGGAAAAAAACCTGTCGATGTATGAAGGCTGGAAGATTAAAATAGAGTTTGCTGACATGGGCGACGAGCTTGAATAACAGCCAAAAGAAATTCAAAAAAGGTGAAAGGCGTGGAAAAATGAAAACCACAAAAAAAACTATCGCAATGCTTCTTGTGGTGATCTTGACAGCTTGGGCGTTCCCAGTTTTTTCAGACGGGGCGAGCCTATCGTCTGCACCGGCCGGCCCACCAAACCCGCCTACCCACATCGCCGCCACTTGGGGCCAGTCTGACACGTCCATCGGCTTTGCTTGGTACAGCGACAGCGCCGCAAGCGCAAACGTTGCTCCGCTGCAGAGCGTTGTGCAGGTTGCCAAAAAGTCTGACATGGCAGGCGGCGTATTTCCAGAAAGCAGTGCAGCAGTGTATGCAGGGGCGCCGGCAGGCGCAGCTGCGGGCAAGTATTCAAACAAAGTCAGCGTTTCCGGCCTCGATGCCAGTACCGAATACGTATACAGGGTGGGCAACGGAACGCCCGCCAATTGGAGCAGCGCCGGCACGTTTACCACAGGAAGCGCCGCCGGGTTCAGTTTCATCTATGCCTCTGACGCGCAGCCAGGCAGTCAGTCCGGTGGAAACACATGGGAAGCAAACCTCGGTAAAGCCGTTGCAAAAGCCGGGTCGCCGGCCTTCATGGCGCATGCCGGCGATCAAGTCGATTCGGCCACTTCCGAGCAGGGCTATAGTTACTTTTTCACCCCCCAGGCAGAGTTTTTGAACATGCCGATTATGCCTGCCATCGGCAACCACGACAACGGCGGCCGCAACACGAACTACACATGGCACTTCAATGAGCCGGGCAACGGCGCCAACGGCAGCAAAAGCTACTGGTTCATGTACGGCAATGCATTGTTTTTAGTGCTGGACACTGAGACGCCGGGCCACGCGTGCTCCGACCAGATTGACTGGATGCGCCAAGTTGCAACGTCAAACCCGCACAGATGGCTGATCGTCATCATGCACAGGTGCCTATACAGCGTGGGCGACCATGCAAAAGACTCTGACGTCGCGCCTAGGCGAAGCGCACTCGACCCGGTATTTGGCGAACTGGGCGTAGACCTTGCGCTTCAAGGCCATGACCATTCCTATATGCGTTCCTTCATTATGAAGAACGGGGCAAGGCAGACAGAAACCATAGACGACGCAGGGTACAGCGTCAACCCTTCCGGTACGCTGTTCATGACCCTTGGCAGCCTTGGCGGGCAGAAACAGTACAGCGCGGGCAACTATAGCTATGCGAATGTTTACAAATCAGGCGTTCCGCAGTACGCAGTCATCGACGTGGCCGCAAACACGCTGGAAATCAGGGTTTACGATGCAGGAAGCGACAGCCAGCCTTTCGATTTTTACAATATAAGGAAGATAACCAGGCCACTGTTTTTAACGAAAAATTTGAAAAATGCAAAAAGTTATTGCTTTAGGGCGTGGCAGCGAGATATAATAGACTATGCTGGACATTGATTTGCGCCAGCAAAACAAACAAATGGTGGTAAAGGGCATGGCAGACGACATCGGCACAGGCAACGGTGCCAAACTAGGCGCATACAGCAAATTGGTGGCTGAATTTCTGGAGTTGAACAGCTTGGTTCACACTGACTGCGCTTTGCTGGTTTTCAGGGGGTTTCCGCTTGCAGTGCATCAGGCGCTCCTCGACAATGGCGTTTCTTACCTGCTTGGAGAATGGAACGGAGAATACCCGAATTACGCTTCAGCAGCCGCAAAACCAGTCCTTGCAGCTTCCTGCTCGCTTCAGCGCCTGACTTGGTGCTTCTATGAAGAGTTCATACTGCTTACAAACGCGCTAAACGACCTTTCGGTCATCGAAGGGAGAATAATAGTCGTCGACAACAACATATTTGACGGCTACTATCCGTTGCCGCTTTTCCCGCAAGTGGACGCTTGCGATTTGGTGCAGCAGCTTGAAGATGAAACCCTCGGTGCCGCAGACCATCCGGCGAGGCAGTTTTACTCCGATTTTCGGATTGAATCCGACGTCACGTTCCTTTCATATGTGAACCGCCACTACAAAATTGACACATGCCTTGACATAGAAGAGGCGGGCTTTTATAACGGCGGCGAGATTTTTGTCAGCACTGGCGGCAGCGCCGACAGCGGGAAGCGCGAGGCGATAGAGATATCTTCGCTTCCGATTGTTGCTTGGCAGCTTCAATCAGGGATGCTATCAAATGCTGATTTCGTGATATTTGACGACGACTCAGCTAAAATCCGCAAAAAAATCTGCGTCCTCAACAGGCTGGGCAGCTGTTTCGGCGTGTCTTTTTCCGTCTCCCTTGCTGAGGAGCGCCAGCAGCTGGATCGGGACAAATACCTTGGGGTTCTGCAGGAGTACTGGGGGAGCGAGGCTGTATTTATGGAACGGGTTTTTTACAAAAATCCGGCTGTCAGCGCAGAGACCGTTGCTGTTTCCCAAGGCCTTATAGTGTCCGACATAATACGGCAATGCGAAAACGCGATGAGCACAGAAAATCCGAAATACTCCGACGTCATCGTGACAGCCCCCACCGGCGCAGGGAAATCGCTGCTTTTTCAGATACCCGGCATTTACCTGCATACTGTCTGCAATGCGCTGACGATTGTCGTTTCGCCGCTTGTCGCGCTTATGATCGACCAAGTGAACGAACTTCAGGAACGGGGGGTCACCTGTGCGACGTACCTCAATTCCGCGATTACTTATGAAGAACGCCAATCCCGCATCGAGGGCATCAAAAACGGCGAGTATTCGATCGTATACCTTGCCCCGGAGCTGCTCGTCTCGTACGATGTCAGTTACCTAGTCAGCGATCGCAAGATAGGGCTCATGGTCATTGACGAGGCGCACCTGGTGACGACTTGGGGCAGGGACTTCCGCGTCGACTACTGGTTTCTCGGCGACCATGTTGAAAGGATGAGGCGCGGCGACGTGAAGCACAAATACGATGCGCGGCCCTTTCCAATACTGTGCCTGACCGCCACCGCAGTGTTCGGAGGCAAGGACGACGTGATTGGCGACCTGCAGAGCAGCCTCAACCTGACTTGCTATTCAGACCACATATACATTGGCTATGTGCGCCGTGACAATATCCAATTTGACATAAGGCGGCCCGCGCAAAAGCCCAAGGCAGACAAAAGCGAAAAGGTCAGCCTTACAGCAAACGCTATCCACGGCTTCATCAGGAAACAACAAAAAACCATTGTTTATTTCCCATACAAATCGCAGATTGAGGACGTGCTGCTGGAATTAAAGGTCAATTACCCGATGGACGTAGCCTTCGTTGAAAAGTACTATGGGGGAAGCCTCACGTCGATCGAGAAAAACGAGGCGTATCAGAAGTTCCGCAGTTCGGAGTCGATCATCATGCTGGCAACAAAGGCGTTCGGCATGGGCATCAACATATCCGACGTCGCAAACGTCTATCATTTTGCGCCTACCGGGTCGCTTGCCGATTACGTGCAGGAAATCGGCAGGGCGGCGAGGAGGCTCGATAACGGGCACGCCATTACGGACTACCTCAAAACGGACATGAGCTATGCTAGGGCGCTGTGGGGGCTTTCAGGTTTGCGGCATTACCAGATACGCGCAATCATGAAAAAACTATACTCGCTGTATTCTGAAAAACTCAGCCGAAACCTGCTCTTTTCGCCGGACGTATTCGGGTACCTGTTTGACCTGACTGAAGTAGACCAAAAAGTCAAGAGCGCATTGATGCTGCTTCGCACTGACCTGCTCGAAAAATACCATTTCCGCGTTATTACCGTCCGTGCGAGGAACCTGTTCACAAAGCAATTCGTTATCGTGCCAAAGCTTGTGGAGAAGCAGTTTCTGTCCGAATACGGGAATTACTGCACCATGGTACACGACTGCCTGCCTGTTGCACAAACAGGGCACAGGTACAGCACGTCAACGGTTACGAAGATAGGGGACGTTTACGAGATAGACTTGGGAAAACTCTGGGAGACGAGATTCCGCGACATGACGTTTGCGCAATTCAAGTACAGGTTCTTTTCGCGAGAGCTTTTTGACAATTTGCCGGAGGCTGTCATTCCCAACATTAAGCTGACAATAAACTACGATCATGGTTACGAGGCTGCCGTGGCGCGGCTTACGGCGCTTACAAACGCCTTGCAGGCTGCGTTCAACGACCTTAAGCAAAAGTTTGGGGGCAAAGAGTTCAAGTTCAGCGATTTCCACGAAGCGCTTTCAGAGAATTCGGAAATCAGAGTCCGGTCAGAGTATTCGCGGATGCTTATAGATTTGTTTTGCTACAATTATGTCGATGTTGTTTCTATTCCATCAGAAGACTGGAAGTTCATAGTGCGCAGGAAGGAAGACGGCGGCTCGTCGTCACCCGATTCAACCTTTGCCATCAGGACAAACAGGTATGCGTACTTGTCCCGCAACCTGCTTCGGTACCTCAAAGATGCAAAGCCAAATGTCGACAGCAACTGCTACGTAGTATACCTGAGCATCCCCAAAAATGCCAGCAAGCAATATTTCCAACAGTTGCTCGCCTCGCTTATGCAGATGTTCGACATTGCGTCCTATGAACTGTCGGGAGGGAAGAACCCTGCGATTTTCGTGAGGGTAAACGATCCGCTTAAGCTCCGCCGCCTGGTGGAATCCGGCGAAGGGTACCGCAACAGCATACTCAGCGACATAGAAGCCAGGCACAAGCGCGCTGTCAGCGTTATGAACAGGTTCATGGGGGAGGAGAGGGACAGCGGTGCAAGGTGGCAGATAATCGAGGACTACTTCCTTGGCAATGATGAAATTGTTGACGAACAGCTGGGGGCGATTGCGGATTAGCAGCTGTGGTTTGCGGCGTCGGCCCGCGTCAGCGGGACCTGAACAGCCTGACGAATTTCTGCCAAAATGTCAGCTTTTCTGGCTGTTCAGCCGGCGGAGCCGGCGGCGCCTGTTTTTCGATGGCTGTTGTTTTCATCACAAACTGGACAAAGTCAATATTGGTGTTTTTTCCAGACACGAACGAAATGGGGTTGAAATCTCCTCTCAGCAGATCGTCTATGGCGGCCTTTATCTTGTCTTTCAGCGTTGTGTTCATGTCGGCGGTTTTGCTGCGGAATTCAAGCGTACCGTCATGGAGGCTGGCTGCGCCGTCCAGCAGCTCTGATATGCCGTCATTTAGTTCAAGCACGCCGTCGCCAAGCGTAATTGTCCCGTCCTGAAGCTCCACCGCCCCCTCAAGCAATGCCACCGTGCCGTCATTGAGCTTCAAAACCCCGTCATACAGCTCAATAGTTCCGTCGTGCAGCTTGATCATCCCATCCAAAAGCTCAGCGCTGCCGTCCCGCAGTTCCTCAATGCCGTCGAGCAGATCTGTGCTGCCTTCTTTCAAAACGACGAGCCCGTCATAGAGGGTTTCCGCACCGTCGTTGAGCTTGTAAGCCCCGGAAGACAGTGAAGACATGCCGCTCGATACAGAAGAAGCCCCGGATGCCGCATCTCTAACGTTGGCAGTGTATTCCCTGAGCCCGGTATAGAAAGTGTTGTATTCTTCGAGGCTTTTCTTTAGCGCCAGTATGCTCTGGTACGATTCGTTGCTGCCGAGCATGGCCTCGATAGCTCCTGCAATCTGCGACTGCACACTGTCGGAGGCGAGCTGCGCGGCGACAGCCCAGGCAATTTGCTCCTGCACTTCGGCAGACGCCATGCGCATGGCAACGGCACTGGCAACGATGGCATCGATGTATTGCGCCTTAATGGCTTCGCGGACCGCGCCGGCTGCCGCCGCCGCATCCAACGCGGCACCGTACAGCATTTCAACCCTGTCGCTGATTTCTGCCATTGCCTCGTCGTTTGATAGTATGGCGGCAAGGGTTTGCTCCATGGCGATCGCCTCCACTTCGGCCCTGACCTCCGCTTCCACTGCCGCCAAGGCGCCCGAATACACCCCGCCGCTCAATGCGTCGAGGAGCGCCATGATTACAGCGCTGTAGTTTTCCGGGGTTAAAACGACGCGAGGCATTCCGATGTCTGCCAACCTTTGGTTCAGCTGCACTTCTGCCTGCGTTGCCAGCTGTGTGAAAACGCTGTATGCGCCGGCGTTCAATGCTTCGCTTTGCAAAGTCAGCTCTTTGAGCCCGCTGTACAAGTCAGAAGAACCGTTTGTGAGGGCGATGGCCCCGTCTTGGATGTCGGTTGCGCTGTCGTAGATTTCCAGCGCACCGGTCACCGCTTTTTTTACAGCCTTGTCCAGCTCCTTTGCGCCGTCCAGCAGCGTTCCGTGGATGTTGGCGTAAAGCTCGTCTGCGCCGTCTTTCAAGTCAGCCGCGCCGTCTTTCATTTCCAGCACGTTGTCAACCAAATCAACTGAGCCGCTGACCAGGTCGCTCGCGCCGTCAGCCAGGTCGTTTTCCCCAGTCAAAAGGTCGGCTACGCCGTCGCCCAATTCATTTGCGCCGGACTGGAGGTCCGTTATGCCGTCCTGCAGCTCGGCTGCGCCGTCGTCAAATTGGCGGGCGGCGTCCTGCAAATCGCCTATCTCTTTCTGGAGGCCTGCGTTGTTGTCTAGGTCTACGTCGATGCTCATCGAAAGAGGCAACCCGTTTATCGTCACGGCAGCCATCTCAAAATCGCTCACGTTGGCGGTGATGGCGATGTCAGATTCCTTTCCGGGCAGGATGGTATAGGTGAGCAGGCGGTTCCTTCCCATGTTGGCTGCGGTAGCGTTTTCAAAAGCAATGTCAGAGCAGTTCTTCGTATCGAAGGTAAAAGTAGCTTGCAGCGCATAGTTTTCAAAGAACGCGCTGTTGCAATAGGGGTTTTGGCGAACCGACATGGCGATTTTCAAAGCGCCGCCCTGCCCGGCCAGGTCTTTTGCTTCATATTCAGCGCCGTCAAGAAAGTAGCGGATTTTGAAGCTCCAAGGTATGATGTTGCTGTTAAGCTCCCCCTCGTAATAGAGTTTGCCGGACTTTGAGTCTATCGTGACGGTTTGGTTTTCGTAAGCAATCGCATCGCTTGAGGACATGTTCCTGAGCGCGGCGTAGTCGCCAAAGTCGACGATTTGCCCGTCCTCTGTGAGTTCAAAGATGTTGACTACGTATATTTTCTCCACCGATCCATCGGAATTCAAGTTGATGTACACAACTTCCTGCTTTGCCGCCCCGCCGCCTGCAACTGCGGCCGCAACAGCGGCAAACGGAATTGCCAGCGCAAGAAGGAGCAAAATCGCCAATGCTTTGCACAGGTTTCGCTTATGTTTTGAGAAAATCATATTCATACCTCCGAATTATGCCGTCAAAGCAGTAAAGCAGCCCCGGCAGCGCAAAGAAGACAACTACAAGGGAACAGATCGTCCCTTTCCCGATAAAGTAGCCAAGCTGCGATATCAGGTTGTGCGTAGAGTATTTGCCGAGCAGAAGCCCGACGGCAGTGAGCCCTGTGCCGGATGTCAATATGGAAACTGTCACAGTCGAAACGGTTTCGATCAATGCAGGCTTCCGGTCAGCGGCCTTACGGTACTCCATGTATCGGTTTGTGAACAAAATCGCGTAGTCGACAGTGGCGCCTAGCTGGATTACGCTGATTATCAAATAGGCAATATAGAAAATCGGCGTACCGGAAAAATACGGGATGGACATGTTCACCCAGATGGCTGTTTCGATGCCCAGCACCAATAGGACCGGCAGGAACAAGGACCTCATAGCAATCATCAGGACAAGGAACACCGCGCCAACCGCAACCAAGTTGACTTTTACCATGTCGCTTGTGACTGTGCCCATAAGGTCGAAGGTGCTGACACCCTCGCCCGCTAGGTAGTAGCTGTCCCCGTAATAACCGCCTGCCAAGTCCCTGATGGTTTCAACAAGGGAAAAGGTTTCGCTTCCTTCAAAATCCACGCCGACCGATATCAACATTCGGCTGAAACGCTCGGAAACGAGCTTCGACAGAGTGCCGTTGTCGATGTATTCCATAGGGATTTCTGCCCCAACTGCGTCCACGTATGAGACAATGTTGTTCACTTGGGGGAGTGCCCTGAGTTTTTGCGACAGCTCCTGCTCGGCGCCTGTGCTGCCTTTTGGCACCATCAGCACATAGGTGTCGTTTTTCCCGTAAGTTCTTTCGATGGCTGCGGTGTCCTGCCCGAGCTGCGTAGACGGCCCAAATATTTTCGATGAGCCATAGTAGAAGTCGTTGCTGATCGAAGCAAGGAAGGAGGGCACAATCATTAGGGTAAACAAGCAGGCCATTGGCAGCATCAGCTTTGTCACCAGTTTCCCAAAGCCCCTCATGTTCGGTGTAAGCGGGCGGTGGCGCATTCTGTCGATAACCTTGATGGCGACCATCATCAGCGACGGGAAGAACAAGAAAACAGTTACGAGGCTAATCCCGATGCCTTTAGCCAGCGCAAACCCTAAATCCGAGCCAATGCCGTAACGCATGAGGCACAGCGCGAGGAACCCGATGACCGTAGTAAGCCCACTGGTAACAATTGAGGGTGCTGATTTTTCCAGCGCGTCGACCATAGCGCTTCTTGCATCGGGGTTGTCTTTTCGGCATTCGGCGAACCTGTGCAGCAGGAACACCGAGTAGTCAAGCGATACAGCAAGCTGCAGTATGCTGCCCGCAGCGCTGGTGACAAACGACACTTCGCCGAATATGATGTTTGTGCCCGCGTTGATGATAATTGCTACGCCCAAACCGCACAGGACGATGAGCGGCTCGATCCACGAGGTTGTGGCCAGCATCAAAACAAAAAAAGCAATAATTACGGCGATCACTGCTATTTTCTCGATCTCCTTAACGGTGCCGGTCGTGGCGCTAGCAATAGTGACGGCGGTGCCGGCCATAGCATTTCCGTTTCCGACCATGTCGCGTATCGCGGCAACCGCTTCAATGCGGCTGCCAGCTTCTATCGCCACCGCGAAAAGGGCGTCACCGCCCACGTACCAGTTCTTTACAACGTTGCTGTCCAATGTTTCAAAGGGCAGGTATATGTCAGCTGCGTCGTCCAGCCACATCACGTCTGTCACCCCGGCTATGCCGCGCAGCTTTTCTTTAAAATCAAGAGCCTCTGGTATCGTCACGTCTCTGATCATGACACGGGCGTTTGGTATGCGGCCGGCGTATTCGCTATTCATAACGTCAATCGCAACCGAAGACGGGCTTTTTTCCGGCAAATACGAATGAATGTCGTAATTGACCGAAACCAACGGCGTCAGAAGTGCGCACAGAATAAACGCAGCGGCAAAAATGCCTATTATTTTTATTGGGTGGCTAACAGTCCACCGATATAGCCTTTGCATATGAAATATCCGCCGAATTCCCCTTTTAGAAAGAACATAGTCACGACCGCGATAGTATAAGGAGATTTTATCAAACGGCGCGGCTTTGTCAATGGGAAAGTTTGAAAAAATAACATTTTTATGCGTTTTTGTTGAATAAAGAGTATCGTTTTCATATTTTGTAAGGTCTGAGCATGCAGATGCCGATTGACAACGAGCGATATTTTTGATATTTTATAGGTGCCTGAACAAGGCAAAATGATTGGAAAAAGGAGTAATGAAGCCATGCATAAATGCGATTTGGAGAGGATGAGCGAAAAAATCCGCACATTTTCTAAATTCGGTGACGCCGGCCATGGAGGAGTCACCAGGTATTCGCTATCGCCGGAAGCCCTTCAGGCGAGGGACTATTTTGCCGAGAGGATGAAAGCCATCGGCGCTACCATAGAGACGGACGACGTAGCGAACATGTATGCGACGATCCCGGGGAGCGACCCGGCGGCAAAGCGGATAGTGATGGGTTCCCACTGCGACTCCGTGAAAAACGGAGGCAACTACGACGGCATCCTAGGCGTCATCGGCGCAATGGAAGTCCTCGAAACAGTGGTTGAGGAAGGCATTCCCCACAAGCACCCGCTGACTGCCATGATCTGGACCAACGAGGAAGGTTCCCTGTACCCGCCGGCGATGATGTGTTCCGGGATAGTCTGCCACGACTTCCTGCCGGAAGACATTGCAAAGAATTTCAAATACGAGGAAAAGATGCAATCGACGAGCGTCTTGGACAAGCAGACGACCTTTGGGGAAATGCTGGAAAACTTCAAGTACAAAGGCGACAGAAAAAACAGGCTGAACCCAGACGGCTACAAATGCATGTTCGAGATGCACATAGAGCAAGGGCCGATCCTGGAGGACGCAGGCAACGAGATAGGTGTGGTGGACTGCGTACTCGGCATGTTCAACTACAGGGTCAGCTTCGCCGGCCAGTCGGCCCATGCAGGGACGTTCCCCATGCAAAAGAGGAAAGACGCCCTGTTTGCAGCGGCGCAAGCTCTTTGCCACCTGCACGAGGAAATCGACAAGCTGGGGTATCCGGAGCTCGTCTACACCACCGGCGAACTGCTGATCCACCCTTGCGTACATACGGTCATCCCCGATTTTGTCGAATTTTCGCTGGACGTGCGGCACGAAAAGCCTGAAGTGCGAGGGCAGGTGCTGGAAATAGTGCAGTCGCTGCCGCAAAAGGAATGGGCGGGCTGCAAATGCGAAATCAAGGAGGCGTGGAAAAGGGACACCGTTTACTGGGACAAAAAGCTGGTGGGGTACGTGGAAGAAGCGGCCAAGGAAATGGGCGTGAAGCATCAGTACATCCACTCCGGCGCCGGCCACGACGCGCAGTTCGCGGCGTACATGATGCCTACCACCATGATATTCGTCGTATCGAAGGACGGGCTTTCTCACTGCGAGCCTGAGTACACTTCGGATGAACAGTGTACGACTGCTGCGACAGTCCTGCTGAACGCCGTGTTAAGGGCAGACGCGGAATAAAAATCTTGGCACACCTGCACGGTGCCAGCGACGGAACTAACATAACAGGAACTAAATGGCCGGCGGAGCTTGAGGGCTTCGCCGGCTTAAGTGTTGTTTCTATATGATTCTCAATACAATGGCATTATGCTTGAAGTGTAGCCAATGCCGCTTGCTTGTCTTCCTCGCGTTTCTCCAAAATCTTCGCGTACTCTTCGTCGGTAGTCCTGACCATGGAAATGCCTGTGAATCCGTAGAATATCGACACGAACGGATTGATAAGGTTCAGGAAAGCGAATTTGAAGTACTGCTGGGTCGGAACGCCGAGGAAAGTGGACATGGTAGCGCCGCAGGTGTTCCAAGGCACGAGGGACGAGGTCATGGTGCCGGCGTCCTCGCAGCACCTTGAAAGGTTCTTGTTGGCAAGCCGCCTGTCCTCGAAAGCCTCTTTGTACATCCTGGCAGGGAGTATTATCGCAAGGTACTGGTCGGAGGCGATGACGTTGATGAAGAAGCAGCTGATAATGGTGGCGGTTACCAGCGCGCCCACGCTCTTTGCCACTTTCAGGATGGCCTCAGCCAGAGTGCCCAGCATGCCGGAGGCGTCCATAACGCCGCCGAAGCACAGGGCGCAAAGTATCAGGTTGATGGTCCACAGTATGCCTTCCATGCCGCCTCTGGTGAGAAGCTCCATCAGCATGTCGTTGGCCTCTTCTACAACGTCTGCGCTGTACCCGAGAGCCGCCGCCGCATCGAAGTAGGATTCGCTGATTTCAAACTCAAATCCGTAGTGGAGCGTGACGAACCAGTCGGAGAAGGCTACGATGGCCGGATTGAATATTCCGCCAAGGAGGCACCCCAAAAACACTCCGGCGATCAGGCCGGGCAGGGCGGGCAGCCTCAAGATGACTATGATAATAACAACGACCGGCGGGAGCAGCAGCAGCGGGTTGATGTTGAAGCTCTCGGTAATGCCCAAGCGGATGGCGTTTGGCAGATCCATGTTGGCGCCCGTGCCGGTTCCGGTAAAGCCAAGGATAGTGTACAATATGAGGGCGATCAAGAGGGACGGCGTCACGGTCCAGACCATGTGCCTTATGTGTTCAAAGAGCGTTGAGCCGGCAACCGCCGGAGCGAGGTTGGTGGTGTCTGACAGTGGCGACATCTTGTCGCCGAAATAAGCGCCGGACACGATTGCCCCCGCAGATATGGCCGGACTTATGCCGAGGCCGCGGCCTATGCCGATCAGCGCGATGCCCATGGTTCCTGCGGTGCCCCAAGAGCTGCCTGTCGCCAGTGAGACAATGCAGCATATCAGGCAGGCGGCGAGCAGGAATATGCTTGGCTTCAGTATAGCGAGGCCGTAATAGATCATGGCCGGGATGACCCCTGAGCCGAGCCACGAGGCGATGAGCAAACCGACCATCAGCAGGATCAGCATGGCCTGCATGGACCTGTTGATGTTGGCGACGATGCCCTGCTCAAGGAAAGACCATTTGTACCCGTTTGCTATGGCAACGAGCGCTGCCACGACGGTCGCAATGATCAGCGGTACGTGCAGCTCACCATAGTCGCATGCAAAAGTGTCGCCCAGTATGCTTCCCCAGATGCCAAGGGCGTACATCAGCGTGACAATGGTAAACAGCATGACACAGAGAACTTGCCACAGTGGGATTTTTCTACCCATAATAAATTCCTCCTTAATAAATGAAAAGATAATGTTGCAGAAATACGCTATGATTTGATATAGCACAAAATTGCACTTCAATTATACCACGATTTGTAAATATGTCAAATAAATATAAAAATACTGAAAAACAAAAAAAGCAGTTGACAAGGGGGAAACGGGTGTAGTAAAATATTAGATGGCTCGCCAAACAGCGGCGGGCCGGAACCTTGAAAACTACA
>WRJV01000309.1 GCA_009778415.1 Clostridiales bacterium
CCGTGCAATCCGCCAGCCTGTCCCCGATTATCATCCACGTTCCGCTTGGGGCGTTTTCAACAATGCCCTTCACCATGGCTGTTTTGTCCGGGGACCCGCACCTGACGTCCTTGAAAAATTCGGAAATCCCGCCGGCGGAAAGGGCGGCGCACACATGGCTTTCCGACCCTGTGCTCGCCAGCGACACGTAAGAGCGGCGCTCGCATAAAATGCTGAGCAGTTCATAGGCGCCTTCGAAGAGGATTTCGCCGCCCATGCATGCCATCGCATCGTTTTCATCGTTCTCAACTTCAAGCGCGTATTCTTCCAGCAAGTCGGCTCCGTAGCCAGGGTACAGCCGCCTGTAAAACTCAGCGTCGTGGCAGCCGATCAGCGTGGTTATGTCGGAAGGCTGCCTTACGGGCAGCTTAAACCTCGGGGCGCACCGCTGGCAAGCTGCCACAGTCGCCAAAGCCGTATTTATCAGCGTTCCGTCCATGTCAAAAATAAAGCTGAAAGGACGCGCAAGCTCAATCAACTTTGTCCCCCGCGTCGTCTGCAGTCAACGCCTGGGTAGCAGAAAAACTGTAAGCAGCCCCGTCGGTGCTCATTACGATAGTGCCATCCTTGAACGTGCCGTACACAGTGGCGCCGATGCCGAAAAACCGCTCAAGCGCTGCAAGGTGGGGATGGTTGTACCTGTTGCCCACGCCAGCGGACACAATGACGTATTCCGGGTCTGTAATGCTCAAAAAATCTGCGCTGGACGAGGTTTTTGAACCGTGGTGGGCGGCTTTCAAGACATCAACCTTGGAAAACCTGGAAAGCAGGTCCTTTTCAGACTTCGCTTCCATGTCGCCTGTCAGAAGCACGCTTACGTCGTTGTACCTGAGAACGGCAACGATGCTGTTGTCGTTGACGTCTTTGTAGGGCTTGACCGGCGTTATGATTTCTATTGAAGCGCCGTTGCCCATGTCATACACAGTGTCTGACGCGACTGAGAACTCGCAGTTCTGCTTTGCGCTGGCGGTTTCGGAGAACGACCTGTACGTGGCGGTGTCCTTCTCCTCGCCGTTGTAGAGGATTTTTTCGATGTCAAACGCGTTTATCAAGTCTGGAAGGCCGCCAATGTGGTCGGAGTCGGGGTGCGTGGCTATTACCAACTCAATCGGGGGGTCTACGAAAGGTGCTATGTATTCCGAAACGACTTTGCCGTATTTCTGAATGCCGGCGTCGATCAACACCTCATAGTCGCCGAAATCGATGAATATCGAGTCCCCTTGGCCGACGTCTATGAAATGGACCGTCATCGTTTGCGGGCTGGCATCTGCGGCGCCGCTTTCTGCGGAGTCGCCCGCAAGCCCCGGCACCTCGCCCGACAGCGCCTGTTCGCCTTCTGGGATGTTTACCGGGTCTTCCGCTTCAATGCAGCCATACAAGGGCGCAACGGCTAAGAGCGCCGCCACAAGCAGCGCAAAGAACTTAACATGTTTTTTCATCATCGCTCACCTTCTATAAAACACAAAAGCTAAGGCTACAGCTTAATGATATAAGATTTTCGGCTTTTTTTCAATGCCTAATTTCAAATTCAGTCCTCGTAAATTTCGTTGGGCCCTGACATCGCACCGGAAACAGCGCTTTCAAGCGCCGCCTTGGCAGCGTCCACATCCCTGTCTTCTATGGCAGCCATGACCAAAGCCGCGTTGCCTAGCAAGGCTTCCTTGCCGTTTTTCTTGATGTACCTCGTCCACAGGTAGATGATGGGTATGCGAAAAGAATGGTATATCAGCGGAAGCAGCGTGTTGCTGCTGATCATTGCAATCTCATGGTAAAACTCGAATGCAGCTTCGGCCAGCCTGTCTGTCTGAGGCTCCTCACACATGGCAGCGAACTTGTTTTTGACTGCGTTCAGGCTGTCTTCGGTCAAAATTGGTATGGCCAGGTCAAGGGCAAGTTTGTCGAGGACGATTTTGAGCTCCAAAATTGAACGGATTTCAGCCCTGCGCAGATGCCCGCCGTTGGAGTCCAGGATTGAGAGCAGTATCTCAATCGTGCCGTGGCGCCTGTAATCGGCCACGTAGACGCCCGAGCGGGGCTTTACGTGCAGGAAACCTTTGCGCGCCAGCTCAGAAAGCCCGCTGTTCACTATCCCTCGGCTAACTTGAAGGCGCTCTGCTAGTTCACGCTCAGAAGGCAATTTTTCACCCACCTCAAGCTTTCCGGAAAGGATCATCGCTTCCATCTCTTTTATGAAAAGCTCCTTAAGCGATGGTGCGGCAAGTTTTGAGAATTCCATTTCAGAATGCCTCTCTTGACAGATAATTCGCATAAAAAACTAGCACCTTACTATTATATCACAACTTTCTTGGTAAAACCACAATTACCAATGAATTACATCTGGTATGACCAAAAAAAATAATTTCAAAATAATGCTTGACAAACCGCATAATATCTAGTATTATAATACTTAAGCAGTTTCGATCTATGGCATGACCACATGACGGTCTTGTGTATTGAAGAGAGATTAAAGGCATTTGCGCATTATTTATGCAGAGGGTAAAGACGCAGCGCAGGTATGGCTTGCATTAATTGGTGCATTTTGCACTCTGTTCACGGCTAGAAAAGCGTGGCTTGTGTCAATGAGAGAAACTGCTTGTTTATTGACTTGCGGCTTAATAGCACAAGGGCAGTTCCCTCGGTAAATGATTGTTGCTAAATTATGCTTACATGCAAAAAGCGGGGTTATGCGGAAGCATCCCCGCTTTTTGCATGCGGTTTGCCTTTTAGGCTATTTCGTATAATGGATGAACAGGTCGAGCAGGTCGAGCATGTCTATCACGCCGTCGCCGTTCACGTCGCACATGCTTGCAGTGACGCCGTTGCCCCACGCGTCGCTTACTTTGACCTGGGTCGCCCATTCAGCCGAATCGCTGATGAACCCGCAGTACAGCAGCATGATGCCCAGGTCTAAGGCGTCCACGGTGCCGTCCCTATTAAGGTCGTACTTCGATTTGGCGACAATTGCTGTGGCAGTGCCGTTTTTTATGTTGGCTCCGACGTATTTGGTCGTGTCGTCGAGGAATACAACCTTGGCAGACGTTATAGCCATGGCAGCATTGCCAAAACCCTTTGGCGCACAGATGAATTTTGCGATGTCCACAGGCGTTTCCGAGGTCAGGCCGGTGGTGGCGCCGGATGGCAGCGCCAAGGTGACAGTGCCGCTCCAATTGTTTCCGCCTGCATGAACCCAGAGGATGCCGTTCATAGGCGCAAAGCCGTTAAGCCCCAGCAGGTCCTTGCCGGAGAGCATGCTGCCGTCAATTTCAAAGGTTAGGCTGACGTTCAGCACATTTTCCGCATTTTCAACAGACAAGTTGAACTCCACATCTCCTCCAATGAAGCTCACAGGCGCCGTATGAATGCCGACAACAACAGCGGATTTGTAGATCGCGGCGTTCAGGGCACGGGCTGCCTCCATGTAGTCTGAAGCTGTGGACGCAGGGTCTGCCAACACCTGCTGCGCGCTTTCCAGTGCAGTTGCAAAGGACGGTTTGAGGGACATGCTGTCCTTGACCATGTTGGCGTAGTCCACGATTGACTGAAGGAAGGCGGGCTTCGCCAGCAAGCTGTTCAGGGAGCTGTAAGCCGCTGCGACTTCCTCGGGAAGAGAAAATTCGTCCGCATTGACGGAAGCGGCGCTGTCAAGCAAGCCCAGAAAGTCCTCCTTGATTGCAGAGTTAAGAAAATCGGCATTGATTTCTGACGCAAATGCCACCGTTTCGCCTAGTTGGGCTTTGCCGGCCGGCGTTACAGCCAGCAATGCGCCCCGCAATGCTTCATCGGCTTTATCGATGTCCATCTGAGGCAAGAAATTGTCTTGGTACACGCTCAATGATGCATTGTAGATGCTTTGGAACTGCGCCCGCTCGCTTGAGGAAAGCCTTTGCGCTGCCCCTATCGCAACCTGAAGGCGGGCTTTGTCTGCCATGCCAGGCGGGACGCGGTACATTGTCGCCTGTTCGACCACGTATGCGAATTCAAGCAGCTTCGCTTCGGTAAACGCAGTGCCTGTGAAGATGATGTTGGTCGACGCACCCGTGCCACCGGAATACTGGAGGGGGACTGACACTGTTGGGTAGCCGGCCCTTGCGCCTATGCTTGAGGTCCCCGTGGTTATCAAGCCGTCGAGGTTGTACTCCTTTAGGACATAGTCTATCCCGTTGGTCCGCGAATAAGCTATTTCCCGCAAAATGTCTGCCTCGTACCTCGCCTTGTCCGCTACAAGGTCCATGTCGGCCGCAGCTATCAGCCACCTCTGCCTGTATGGGATGGCGCCGCCGGGGTGGTCTACCTCGTAAGCCAGGTTGAAGTCGATGATGTCCTGAATCGTCTTGAAGGGGTAGCTCGGATCGAGCGTTTCCAAGTATGCAGCAAGGTCCCTCTTGAATTCGTAGTCGAGGACGGAGGTGCTGGGGGCTGACGGGTTGCTGTTCGGGTTTGAAGGGTTGTAGTACGTAAGCGCCGTGCCGTTTGGCTTTGTCACGATTTCAGCGCCAGCGTCCCTGAGAGCCTGCAGCGCGGCTTGGAACGGCGCATAAGTTGCGCTGGTCGCAGCAGGGATGCCGGTGAGGCCCAGCCTCTTGCCTGCAAGGCCGCCCAATTTCAGGCTTTGGGTGTAGTCCACGCCTGTTACCCCGGCTGCCGCGATCCCTTCAGTGAACGGGTCGTGGGGGTCGTAGCCCGCCATGGCGTTAAGCAGGATGGCAAGGTCTGTCACATTGCGCCCCATCGGCCCGGGCGTGTCCTGAGTGGCAGATATGGGGATGACGCCGTAGCGGCTGATCAAGCCGACAGTGGGTTTGACGGCTGCAATGAAATTCCTCGCTGCCGGGCTCAAGATGGAACCGTCAGTCTCAGTACCGACTGTGATCGCAGCCAGGGCAGCGGCGGCAGCGGCGCCGGAGCCTGCGGATGAGCCGCTGGGGGTTAGGGTTGAGGTGTCGCCTAGGAGCCGGTTTGGCCGGTAAGGGTTCTTGACTTGGCCACCCAGTGCGGAAAAGCCGGCCGGCATGCTTGAGTCTACGGAGTGGGCAAACTCAGTCATGTTGAGTTTGCCCAATATGACTGCCCCTGCTGCTTTCAAGTTCGTGACAAGGGGCGCGTCGTATGGCGGGTAGTTGTTTGACAAGGCTATAGAGCCCGCAGTGTTGGGCATGCCGACGACGTTGATGTTGTCTTTTAGCAGCACTGGGATGCCGAACATGCCTTTGGCGACAGATGGGTCTTCCGCGAACGCAGCGTCGCACTTGGCAGCGTCGGACAGGGCGTTTGGGTTGATGGCCCGCACAGAATTCAGCATGATGGTGTTGTGCTCGTACAATTCAATTCTGGTCAGGTACATCTGCGTCAGTTGCTGATAGGTAAGCTTGCCTGCCAGGACTAGGTTTTGCATGTCTGAAATAGTTGCGTTTTGGAGATCGACGGTTAGCGCATCTAGGGCAACCCGCAATTCCAATGCAGCCAGTTTAATTCTGCCCACTGACCCTACGGGGCTTTGGGCAAGCTTCTCAGCCTTTTCCGTTGAGTAGGCGAGCTGGCTTGCGATGCCGGCAGGGCAACCGTCAAGCTCGCTCTGGGGGACGCCTTTTGCTTCGCTGACCAAAGACTGAAGCTCCATCTGAAGCGTTTCCTTGACTGGGTCAACCCAAGCGTTTGCCGTCGCGAAAGCGTAAGACGGGAAAACCATCACCAACGCCAAGAGCAGCGGCAGGATTCTTAGCCTGTGCGTTCTTTTTCCTTCCATTTTTTATTCCTCCTCTTTTTTTTACCATTATGCGAGGCAAAATGGCTATAATTACACCTCAATTAAAACAAAACAGACGGAAAATGTCAAGTATAGGAGACGGTATTGACAATACATGCTTGTTGCAGCTGTAGAAAGATGATATAATACGCTTGAACGGAGGCATCCGGAACATGGTCAACATAGGCAACAGCTGGGACAAGGTCCTTGAAGGCGAATTCGACAAGGGCTATTACCAGGAGCTGAGGAGCTTTTTAATCAGCGAATACAAGAGCAGGGCAATATACCCCAACATGCACGATATCTTCAATGCGTTGAAAAGCACGGCATACGAGGACGTAAAGGCAGTCATACTGGGGCAGGACCCGTACCACGAGCCGGGGCAGGCGCACGGGCTCTGTTTTTCGGTGCAGAAAGGGACTCCGCCGCCACCGTCGCTGGTCAACATATTCAAAGAACTGGAAAGCGACCTGGGAACAAAGCCGCCCTCCCACGGCTGCCTCGCCGACTGGGCAAAGCATGGGGTCCTGCTGCTCAACACCGTACTGACCGTGAGGCGCGGGCAGGCGAACTCCCACAAGGGGAAGGGCTGGGAAACCTTTACCGACAGGGTGATAAAGCTGCTTGACGAAAGGGAGAAACCCATCGTTTTCATCCTGTGGGGCGCCAACGCAAAAGCGAAGTCCGTGCTGCTTTCAAACCCGGCGCACCTGATAATTGCAGGCGTACACCCGAGCCCGCTTTCCGCGCACAACGGGTTCTGGGGAGGGAAGTACTTTTCGCGCACGAACGAGTTCTTAGAACAGATCGGCGAAGCTCCAATCGATTGGGAAATTAGCGAATAATAATCAAGGGGCAGCAGCTTTGGCAGAGCAGGAGGTGGTGAGCAGGATGAAGCTGGCGTCATGGAACGTAAACGGCTTGCGGGCCTGCCTGAAAAAAGGCTTCGCCGAGGCGTTTGAGCAAATCGGCGCGGACGTGTTTTGCCTACAGGAAACGAAAATGGAGCAAGGGCAGGCAGAGATCGGCATATCAGGGTATGAGCAATTTTGGAACAGCGCAGAAAAAAAAGGCTATTCCGGGACAGCCGTGTTTACAAAGGCGGAGCCAATCGCCGTGTCCTTTGGCATGGGCGTGAGCGAGCACGACCACGAAGGGCGCATCATTGAGCTCGAATTTGAGGAGTTTTACCTGGTAAATGTATATACGCCCAATTCAAAGAGGGAACTCCTGCGTCTGCCGTACCGCATGGGCTGGGAGGATGATTTCAGGGAATACGTTTGCGGTTTGGACAGGGAAAAGCCTGTTGTCATCTGCGGCGATTTGAACTGCGCCCACGAGGAAATCGACATCAAAAATGCGAAGGCGAACGTAAGGAACGCCGGGTTCACGCAGGAAGAGCGGGACAAGATGACAAAGCTGCTGGCTGCCGGATTCACGGATTTTTACCGCCATTTCAACCCGGACAAGCACGACGCCTATACGTGGTGGTCGATGATGCCGGGGGTAAGGGAGCGGAACGTGGGGTGGCGCATCGACTATTTCCTTGGCTCGGACCGCCTGACGGGCAGAGTGAAAAGCGCAGTGATCTACGACAACGTCTACGGCAGCGACCATTGCCCTGTGGGGATCGAGATATGAAAACAGGCTGCTTGCGGTTTGTCAAATCATAGATTATAATTACTGGGGGGGACAAGGCCCCTTCGCAATGTTTTAAGAAATGAGGTGAGCACATGATTTATTCGACGGAAGTGCAGCATATGTGCCCTGTCGCAAAGGGCGCATGCCATGAGCCGGCGCCTATCCCAGAGGAAGGGAAATGGGTGCGGGCAAAGGAAATTGGCGACATCAGCGGGCTGACACACGGCGTGGGCTGGTGCGCCCCGCAGCAAGGGGCATGCAAGCTGACGCTCAACGTAAAAAACGGGATTATTGAAGAAGCGCTGGTGGAGACGCTTGGGTGCAGCGGAATGACGCATTCTGCAGCTATGTCTTCCGAAATTTTGCCGGGGAAGACTATTTTAGAGGCGCTGAACACAGACCTTGTCTGTGACGCCATCAACGTAGCCATGCGAGAATTGTTTCTGCAGATCGTCTATGGCCGCAGCCAAACGGCTTTTTCCGAAGGCGGCCTTCCAATCGGCGCGAGCCTTGAGGATCTGGGGAAGGGCATGAGGAGCCAAGTGGGCACGATGTTTGGCACAAAGGAAAAGGGTGCGCGGTATCTTGAACTGACCGAAGGTTATGTCAACCGAATCGCTCTTGACGAAAACAACGAGATAATAGGGTACGAGTTCATCAGCCTCGGGAAGATGATGGACTCAGTGAAAAAGGGCGATGACGCAAACGCAGCGCTTGAAAAAGCCAAAGGCACTTATGGGCGTTTTGGCGAAGCCGCTAGGTACATCGACCCCAGAAAGGAGTGAGCGGAATGGCATTGTTTGAAAGTTATGAACGCCGCATTGACAAGATATGCGGTGTCCTTGCGCAGTACGGCATAGCATCTTTGGAAGAAACCAAGGACATCTGTGACAAGGCCGGGGTGAGCCCGTATGACATCGTCAAGTCCGTGCAGCCTATCGCTTTTGAAAACGCAGGCTGGGCTTACACTGTGGGCGCAGCGATAGCAATAAAGAAAGGCGCAAAAACTGCCGCAGGCATTTCAGAAGACATAGGCATCGGGCTTCAGAGCTTTTGCATCCCCGGCAGCGTGGCAGAGGACAGGAAAGTAGGCCTTGGGCACGGCAACCTCGGTGCCATGCTTCTTAGAGACGACACGAAGTGCTTCGCGTTCCTTGCCGGGCATGAGAGCTTCGCCGCAGCAGAAGGCGCAATAGGCATAGTGAGAAACGCGAACAAGGCGAGAACAGCCCCCTTGCGGGTCATCCTCAACGGGCTTGGAAAGGATGCCGCGCAGATAATTTCCCGTATCAACGGCTTTACTTATGTGCAGACTTTATTTGATTATGCCACAGGGGAAATCGAGATCGTAAAGGAAACAGCCTATTCAAAAGGCGAGCGCGCACAGGTCCGCTGCTTCGGCGTAGACGACGTGCGCGAGGGCGTCGCCGTCATGCACCTTGAGGGTGTAGATGTATCCATAACAGGGAATTCGACAAACCCCACCCGTTTTCAGCACCCCGTTGCCGGAACCTACAAAAAAGAATGTACCGAGCAGGGCAAGAAATACTTTTCTGTCGCTTCCGGAGGCGGCACGGGCCGCACTCTTCATCCAGACAACATGGCTGCCGGGCCTGCTTCCTACGGCATGACCGACACGATGGGGAGGATGCATTCGGATGCTCAGTTCGCTGGATCGAGCTCAGTGCCGGCCCACGTCGAAATGATGGGCTTCCTAGGGATGGGCAACAACCCCATGGTCGGCGCCACCGTCGCCGTCGCCGTTGCAGTGGCTGAGGCTATGAAGAACTCGTAAGGGGCAGAAACTGATGACAAAATACATATGTCTGCTGCGAGGCATCAACGTCGGCGGTAAAAATACAATCAAGATGGCTGATTTAAAGGCCGCATTTGAGCATCATGGTTTTCAGGACGTCGTTACTTACATTAACAGTGGAAACGTGCTTTTTGACAGCGGCTTGGATGAAGCCGCTGTCAAGCCCGTTTGTGAGGATTTGATTTCGGAGGCATTTGGCATCAGCGTCCCGGTGTGTATAATTTCCGGAGCTGATTTGATCGACACGCTTTCTCACGCTCCTGACTGGTGGGGCAAGACGGATTCGCGGCATGACGCGTTTTTCGTCATTCCGCCTATGACAGCGGAACAAGTGGTTGCCCACATCGGCCAGGTCAAGGAAGAGTACGAGAGCCTCGCATATTATGGCAGAGTTGTTTTTTGGTCAGCTCCCATGGCGACGTTTTCCCGGACCCGGGTATCGAAAATCTCGCAGGACAAGGCAATGTACCATGCCATAACCGTGCGAAACTCCAAAACCGCCTTTAAACTTTCGGAGTTTGCAGGGGGCGTGGCACTATGAAGAAGGAGGCAGTATTGAGCATCCGGAACTCGTAGCCCTGCTGGTTTTGGAAGAGGGTGGAACACCGATTGGCTTCGCAAACTTGATGAGCGTTTTCAGCATATGGGCGCATGGCAAAGTGCTTGTGCTAGACGACCTCTACATAAAAAAAGAGCATCAGGGAAAAGGGCACGGCAGAGAGGCCATGGCGTTTATCGAGGCCTATGCTATGGAAAATGGCTATAAACGGCTGCAGTTCCAGTCAGAGCTTACAAATCCGAATGCAAACAAATTCTACGAGTCGCTTGGGTTTGCGGCTACTGACATGTTTTTTTACGTGAAGCATTTTTCTTGAGGGTATGATTATAGGATATTGGAATGGTGGAACCATAACAGTTTATGTCATCGGATTAATAGTCGGCATTTTTATATCATTAGTGCTGCATGAGCTGGGGCATTTGGTTTGCGGACGGTTGTCGGGCTACAAATTTGTTTCATTCCGTCTGATGAATTGGCTATGGGCGAGGAACAAAGACAGCAAGATAATACTGATAAAAGACGCAGGGCTGGGTATAATCTCCGGCCAGTGCTTGATGGAGCCCGTCGAAGATGAGGGAGATTTCCGTTTTGTTCTTTATAATTTAGGCGGCGGTCTGGCGAACCTGCTTGCAAGCGCTGCCTTTTTGGTGTCGTTCTTCATAATTTACGATGAATTTGTACGGTTTTTTCTTTTTGGAATGGGCGTATCAGCTTTATTGCTCGGAGCCATGAACCTTGTCCCGCGAACAGCAGGCGCTATCCCCAATGACGGGAAAAACGTTAAGGAGGCGCTCAAATCAAGCGATGCAAGGCATGGGTTTTATTTGATGCTCAAAACGAACGCCGATTTATCAAAAGGGAAATTCATCACGGATTATGGCGAGGATGCTTTTTCTGTAAGCGAAAGTGCGGATTTGGGCAATTTTTTTGTCGCCAACACCGTAATGCTGCGATCCCAACAGCTTGAAGAACAAGGTGCATATGAACACAGCTATCAAGAGCTGTTGCGGTTGGATGCGGCCAAACTGCCGCCATATTACAGAAGTTTGGTAGCCCTTGGCCTGATATTTCACGAGTTGATCCACTTTGAAGGGGAGACGTTTGTGCAGCTTGCTCGCGTGCGAATAGAAGAAAAGGAAAAAGACAGGTCATTTCAAAAGATTCTTGCGATAAAGCATCCGGCGTTCCTTTCCTATGTTGCGGCGAAAAACGGGATTTTGGACGGCGACGAGGAAAAAGCGCTTGAAATTGTCGCTCAAGCCCGCAAACTCGCTTCATCTCTGCAAAACCCCGGGCAAGAACATTCAATAACGCTTATGCTGGACAGGCTGGAATCCCGCCTGAAGGCTGTAAAGGAGCAGACGCCATGAGCAACTCGGCTAAAACCATCGATCAATACATTGCAGGGCAAGCAGAGGACGTGCAGCCGATTTTGAACAAAATCCGTGAGGCTATCCGTGCTGCTGCGCCAGAGGCAATTGAGAAGATTTCTTATCAAATGCCGGCTTTCTGGCAAGGAAAGACCCTTATCTACTTCGCGGCGTTCAAGAAGCATATAAGCATCTTCCCCGGCGGCGAAGCGACAACAGTTTTCGCTGATAAACTGACTGGGTACAAGACGTCCAAGGGCACTATACAGCTTCCGCTAAATAAACCAATACCGCATGACCTCATAAAGGAAATCACGCGTTGGCGGGTTGCAACAGCCTGCGGCGGAAGCAAAAGGAAAGATGATGAAGGAAGGGTATAGTCTTACTCTGTCGTGCTGTCCAATTCTTTTTCGATATTTCTTGCGCCATACATGATGCGTATGGCTGTCACAGTATGATTATTTTTATCCACAGTATAAAATACAAGATATTTATCAACAGGCATGGCGCGAAGATTACGGCTTCGCCAAGGGTCTTTTTCATATTGCCGAAAGCGTTCCGGCATTTGATCCAAAGAGAATATTGCTGTTTCGATACGCAGATACTGTTTTTTCGCAATTGTAGGCATCATAAGCGTATTCGCGATATAATCGTATATCATTTTCATGTCAAGCCGAGCCTGCTCGGTCAGTTTCACTGCATACGTCATATACCAAGCTCATTTCTTAAAGATAAAAAAGCTTCTCGAGCAGGAAAGACGTTCCCTTTTTCAATATCTGAATAGCCTTTTTCAAGTTCGGCATGCAATTCGTCATCGGAAAGCAAGGATATGTCAATTGGCTGCAAAGTGGGGAGCGTTACATTAAACGGAAGCCCGCGGCACAGGATAACTTGTTTCAAAAACATACCCACTGCGTTTGACATCGGAACCCCAAGTTGCGCTAAAATCGTTTCTGCGTTTTTTTTATCATCTGGTTCTACCCTGATATATAAGTTCGTACTCTTGCTCACTGCAAACACCTCCGCTATTATTATAACCTATTGCACGGACAATAGCAATACGATGTGCAGACTTTTTTGTAAGTGTAAATTATCCATGCCTTTCTACACTTGACACATCAACATTGTAAGGATATACTGAATGTGAAATAATCCGGAAGAAGGTAGACTATAATGAATATCTTTGAAAAATCAAGGCACGGGACGCCGGTTGTAAGGCCGGACGACCTCGCTGTGCTGCGCATTGAGACGGTAAACATGGAAGTTGTGCCACGATTCAGCGCAGGTTACGGGGGGACTTTCTTGGTTCGTGCGCCGAGGCTGCGCGTAAGGATAAAAACCAAACCGGCATACCTGATTTTGCACTTTCCGCCGCAATCTTTTGCCGAGGAAGCCTTCCATGAGGCTGCTTCGGAGAATCTGCCCGACCCCTCTCCGCTTTCGCTCGCTGAGGCACCAAGGCCCCCTCGCGTTCGCATAGCAAACGAGTCGCGGCTCGTGTTCATTGCCCCACAAAACTGTGACATCGAGTACACACTCAGCTCAATTCTCGCGGCTTGCAAGGAGTGGCCTTTGAAGGTCGCAAAAGAAATCAAAAACTATTCAGTGGCAGGTCATATAGGCATTGCTTCAAGCGTTAACTCCGCAATAGCCGCATCGCTTGAAATCAGGCCTCCTTTGTTGGCAAAACCGGTAATCCCCAAATCGATACTGGAGTGGGAGGCTCCGCCTGTCAAGTATAGCGCAGCACTAGCCGTTTCAGTCGTAAAAACGCTGCTTATCGGTGCGAAAGGCGACTTAGCGACTCTTCGGGCGCGGCAGCAATTGGGCAGCACATTACAGCCAGCCTCATTAGGATTAGAATCATTGCAGATAGCACCGGATTTTTTGACTTCTTCGCATTACGCTAGGCTTGGAAACCCGGACGCCATGACAACTTCGATCGAAATGCCATGGCGTCTTATTTTATCTCCGGATGGCTTTGCTCGCTGGCGCCATGCCAATGAACCGGTTTTCTCTTTTGGCACAAACCATACCGAACTGTGGCATTCGCGGTTGGTAGCGCCACAAGGAGACGGGCAGGAAACAGAGCCGCCACACCCCGATGAAAACCGTACTGTCCGGGCAGTTTGGGCATTGCAAGGCGAAGGAGGGGAAGCTGCTCCGGTAAAAATGCAGAACAACTGGCCTTCCGCTCTGCCGATTACAGAGGATAAACCGTTCACTGCGACGCTTGACAATAACGACCGCTACCAGATTGCACATCTTTCATCGAACTTCAAAAAAACCGGTTATGACCCTGAGCCGATAAACACCAATATGATGATGCTCTCTGCAATGGGCGGCTGGCTTGATTCTCGCGGCGCCTGGGAGCCTCCAGACGGGTTCAGCGTTGAGGAATGGACAAATCGAGCGACGATGGGACGAGACCATTTTGTGCGCGTCGTCAAACGCGGTTACTTATTTCCGTTCGGCCATCGGGTGTCGCTTGTCAAAATTACCGAACGCAAATTTCATCACAATAATGACAATGACGGCAATCCTGCTTATTTGCGCCAACGCTATTTCATAGTCATACGCGAGAAAGAACGCACATATGAGAGCGACGAATTCAAAGCTGCCACAAACAACTCAGCCGATGCAGCCAAAAGGTTCAGTCTTTCCAAAAAGTTTCCGTTCTCGCGTGTCAGAATATTGACAGAGACGACGCCGGATCTCGACGCCCCCGGTTTGCCTCCATCACAAGTGAAAATATCTATCGGAGCGGGATCGGAATACCCAGGTTATGAGCAAGGAAAGTTTTATGGATCCTCGATGTTCTGGCCTCACGTCGGCCACAACCCATTCATGTTTCAATGCGCAGCGACCGATTTGGACGGACGGCGAGCACTTTTCAATATGCCGATGATCTTTGTCGAAGGTACATTGGCGCGTCCTTCTGCCGGCGATTCTCCGGACTATAATGCTGCCGAGTGTTTTGCCATGGATGCGATGAACGATTTCGACAGCAGGGTTAGCTGCAACACTGTTGGTTTTAATTGGCAGCGCATAGCTCTCGCCCCAGGCCTTGGTCCGGGCGACACCTCCTTGCCGGTTCACAAGATCAAATTCAGCGGATTAGTTCAAAAAGGAAACGCAACGCTGCGGACGCATTACAATGAGCTTAATCTTCCAATATGGGTTCCTCAGGTGGATGAGATAACAGCCCGTATCGAACCGATTGCGCAGTTGTCCGGTTCGCAGGAGCCGCACACGCTCGTTTACAATAGCAAGTATTTGCTTGGCGGCTTCGATTCAGACAACAAAGGGCAAGTGTTTGTTGATGTTAAGCCGAACTCGGGCCCTGATCTTGATTTTTCGTCACAGGGCGACAAATCGGGCGGTTTTTTGCATCCGAACCTCCAGCCGAAAGCTCTGTCAAGGATAGCAGGACCCATAATGAGCGACGTCGACGCCTTTATGCAAGGCAATATGCCGGCAGGCGCGGGCTTCCCC
>WRJV01000310.1 GCA_009778415.1 Clostridiales bacterium
GCTGTGCCTTCGCCCGCACTTGACAGGCGCAAGCGTAAGGTACATACAGACCCACAAGCCACCGTACAGGTTTGTGTACCCCGGCAGGGTCTACCGGAACGAGACCACCGATGCGCGGCACGAGCGGGCGTTTTTCCAATACGAAGCACTTATTGTCCAGCAGGATTTCACTTTTTCCGCAGGCAAGGTGATGATAAAGAGCATTCTGTCTAAGGTGTTCGGCCGGGATGTCCCCGTCAGGATGAGAGTCGGGTTTTTCCCGTTCGTCGAACCGGGCTTTGAGATCGACATGGGTTGCTTGGTTTGCGGCGGCAAGGGCTGCAGCGTGTGCAAGAACGTGGGCTGGATAGAGATAATGCCGGGCGGTACGCCTCACCCGAACGTACTTCGCGCTGCCGGGCTCGACCCGGACGAGTTTACCGGATTTTACGTCAACATTGGCCTGGACAGGCTCGTGATGATGCGTTACGGCGTTGACGACGTCAGATTGTTCCACAGCGCCGATCTAAGGTTCTTGTCTCAGTTCTGTTAGGAGGGAAAAATGAAGCTGTCGCTTAATTGGATAAAAGAATACGTGAAAATACCGGAAAGCATTGGCGTGTCGCAGCTGGCCTACGACCTGACAATGTCAACTGTAGAAGTCGAAGGGGTGCATGAGCTGGCGAAAGCCTTCGACAAGATGGTTGTCGGGGCGGTAGACGACATATTGCCGCACCCAGACGCTGACAGGCTCAAAATATGCAGGACCGACATCGGGGACGGCAGTACCCACGACATCGTGTGCGGTGGCATCAACCTGAGCGTCGGCATGAAAGTCGCCGTGGCGCTGCCGGGCGCGAAGGTGCGGTGGCACGGGGAAGGAGAACTCATCGAAATCGGCATCACCAAGGTGAGGGGCGTGGCGAGCTTCGGAATGATCTGCGCATCGTCTGAGATCGGGCTGTTCGATCTGTTCCCGTTCACCGAAAACGCGACCATTATGGACCTGTCGGCGTTTGGCGCCGTTACGGGCGCACCCCTTGCCGAAGCCCTCGGGTTTGATGACGTCATACTGGAAATTGACAACAAGTCCATGACGAACAGGCCTGACCTTTGGGGGCATTACGGGATTGCTCGGGAAATCTCCGCGCTCTACAACCTTCCGCTGGTTGAGTTTGAGCCGTTCGCTCCCCCAGCTACGCCTGGCTTCACAGTCGAGATTGCGGACACTGCCAGGTGCCCCAGGTACATCTGCATTAAAATAGAAGGGTTGTCGGCAAAACCTTCACCGTTTGAGATGCAAAGCCGCATTTGGAGGGTAGGTATGCGTCCGATCAATGCGCTCGTCGATGTCACGAACTATGTGATGCTGGCGACGGGGCAGCCTACACATGCTTTTGACGCGGACAACATCGCAGGCCGGATCACGGTCCGCCGTGCCGGAGAGGCTGAGAAGCTGCTGCTCCTAAACGACAAGGAGCTGCTGCTTTCCAGCGACGACCTGGTTATAGCCGACGACGAGTGCGCTGTCGGGCTGGCGGGCGTGATGGGCGGCGCAAAAGACTCGGTATTGCCGACGACAAGCAAAGTGATACTCGAGATCGCCAACTTTGAAGCGATAAGCATCAGGCGCACCGCGTCCCGCTACGAAACGCGTACAGAGGCGGCCACCAGGTACGAAAAGGCCATTGACCCGGAAAGGTGCGCACTTGCCCTTTCGCTTGCCATGGGCACCTTCGCAAAGCTGTACCCGGGGTCGCAAGTGACGGGGTACTGCGACAATTACCCTGAGCGCCTCAAGCCCAGCGCAATAGACGTCTCTCTCGACTGGCTGGAAAAGCGCCTCGGCAAACGCATACCAAACGATGACATCAGGGGCAAACTTGAGCGCCTCGGCTTCAGTGTCGCCTTCGACGGCGACGGCATGCACGTCACCGCGCCGACGTGGCGCTCCACCGGCGACGTCTCGATCAAGGCAGACATCATGGAAGAGGTTGCCAGGATGCACGGCTACGAAAACTTCGAGCCGACGCCGATAACGACTTCATTCGATAGCGCCATCAACCAGATTGAAATAGATTTGGAAAGGAAGATAAAGGAATACCTCGCGTTTCAGTGCGGGATGAGGGAGGTGTTCACATATCCTTGGATGAGCGACGAGTACGTTGCCGCATTGTTCCAAAACGCCGATGGCAGCCTCTCCCTGTCAACGCCCCCTGCGCCTGACGAAAAACGCATCCGTTTCTCGCTCCTGCCCAACCTATGCAAGGCGGTTGCCGGAAACCTTCGCTACTACGGCGAGTTTGCGATATTCGAAACGGCGCAAGTAATGAGGGACGAGGGCTATCAAACGCCCTATGACGCCCGCGAGCCGCTGCCGCTGCAGCGCAAACATGTCGCAGGGGCATTTGTCGGCAGCCCGGAGAACGCAACTGAGCTGTTCCGCAAGGCAAAGGGCGGGTTGGAATGCATGCCTCGGCGCACCCACATGGCGCCGCTGGCATTTCAAAAGGCAGAGAAGCCTGCATGGGCCGACAGCGTCGTATGGCTCAACATATGCCTGGCGGGGGAGCGGGTCGGCAACATTGCGCTCCTGTCAAAAAAAGCAGCGCTGGACTGTGGGATAAAAAACAGCGCGGCAGTGCTGTTTGAACTGGATATGGATTCGCTCAAGCCGTACCCGTCCAGAAGCAATACGTTCACGCACCTGCCTGAGTACCCGATGACGGACTACGACATATCGATGATCTTAGACTCGACAATCAAGTGGGAAGCTATCCTCGATGCTGTTTTGGCCGCAAAAGAACAGGACAAGCTGCTTCAGCGGGCTGATTTCGTAGACGAGTACAAAGGCAAGCAGGTCCCCGAAGGCAAGAAGTCCGTGACTATCAGGCTGGTCATAGGCTCGCTAAGCAAAACCCTCAACTCAAGCGAGATAGAAAGCTGTGCAAATGCCGTAGTCAAGCGTTTGAATAAACAGCTCGGGGCCGAGTTGCGAAGCTAAACGAATTTGTTCGCATTGCATCAATAGCCCATGATGCGGCTCTCCTTGTACGTGCCCGTCAGCGAAAAGATGACCCATTCGGCGATGTTCGTCGCATGGTCGCCGATCCTTTCGAAGTACTTCGCTATCATGACCAGGTCGATGGCTTCGTCCCCGTTGTTTGGGTTTTCGCGGATCAGGCCGATCATGTCTTTTTTGACGTTGACGAATATCTCGTCGACCACGTCGTCGTACGCGATCACTTTTTCTGCCAGCACAAGGTCCCTTTTCACGTAGGCGTCGATGCTTTCAGACAGCATTTTCATGGTTTCTTTCGCCATCAGCGGTATGTGCTCCAAATTCCCCACGTAACGTTTGTCCGCCAGCATCAATATGATCTCCGAAATGTCCGAAGCGTGGTCGCCGACGCGCTCCAAATCAGTCAGCATCTTCAATGCGGACGAGACAAACCGCAGGTCCCGCGCTACCGGGTGCTGCTGCATCAGCAGCTTGAGGCACAGCCCCTCGATTTCCTTTTCCTTGTCGTCGATCCGGTCGTCGGAGTCGATTATGCTCTGCGCCAGCGCCAAGTCTTGGGTGACCAGCGCCTTTGTGGCGTCCGTGATTGCCTTTTCGACCATGGACCCCATCTCTATGAGCGAATTGTTTAGCAGCTCCAATTGCTCGTCAAATTTGCTTCTCATTAGCCAAACCTCCCTGTAATGTAATCACTTGTCCTCTGATCTTTTGGGTTTGAAAAAACCTCCACGTTAGTGCCTTCCTCTATTAAATGCCCCATCAGCATGAAGACTGCCCGGTCGCAAATGCGCACTGCCTGCTGTATGTTGTGCGGCGCAATTACAATCGTGAACTGCTCTTTCAGCTGTATGAGCGACTCTTCAATCTTTGCCGTCGATATTGGGTCGAGGCCCGAGCACGCCCGGTCCAGCAGGATGACCTCCGGCTCCAGCGCCAAAACCCGCGCGATGCACAGCCGCTGCTGCTGCCCGCCGGAAAGGCTCATCCCCGATATGGAAAGCCTGTCTTTCACCTCGTCCCAAAGGGCGGCTTGGCGCAGCGCGCGCTCCACTGTTTCTGTAATTTCTTTCATGCTTTTTTTGCCGTTCAGCCTAGGGCCGAAGGCGATGTTGTCAAAAATGGACATTGGCAGCGGTGTCGGCACTTCGAATACCATGCCCACTCTGCGGCGCAGTTCGGTCACGTTGGACGCATGCCCGTATATGCTTTCCCCGTCAAGCAGTATTTCGCCGTCCATGTGCCCTTCCGGTGTAAGGTCGCACAGCCTGTTCAGCGAACGGAGGAACGTGGTCACGCCGCTGTTCGCCGGCCCGAATACGGCCATTATCTCGTTTCTCGGGATTTCAAGGCTCAAATCAAATATCACTTGCTTCTTGCGGTAGTAATAATTCATGTTGTTAATAACGATTTTTGACTGTTTGACCATTTGCCCTCCTACCTGCCTTTTGCCATGAAGCGGTTGACCAGCGTATTTGCGACCACGTTTATCAGCAAAATCAACACAATCAATAGGGCCGCCGTGCCAAATGCGTTCTCAGTGGAAATCCCCTCCATGGCCAATACGTAGAAATGCACAGCCATCGTCCGGGTGGGCGAAAAGATCGAGGTCGGCATGCCCAGCGCCAAACCCGCAGTGAGCATGACGGCGGCCGTTTCGGCGACGCACCTGCCTATGCTCAGGATGATGCCGTTCACTATGCCAAGCAGCGCCGAAGGGAACACCACCCTGCTGATGGTCTGCCATTTGGTGGCGCTCAGCGAAAAGCTGACTTCGCGGTATATGAGCGGCACGGCGAGGATCGCTTCCTCGGACGTGCGTATGACGGTGGGCAGGATCATGAACGCCAGCGTCAGCCCTCCTGACAATATGGACCACCCCAGTTTCAGGTATATGACGAAGAATATGAAGCCGAAAAGCCCGTAAACGATAGACGGTATCCCTGCCAGGGACTCTGCGCTGAAGCGTATGACGCGTGTCAGCATGTTCCCTTTTGTGTATTCCGCCAGGTAAAAAGCAGTACCGATGCCGAAGGGTATCACGATGGCAATGGCAAGTACGGTCACCATGAACGTGCCGACAATCGACGAGGCGATGCCTCCGGTGCGGCCCATGCTGCGCGGATTGTCCGTAAGGAACTGCACGTTGATCACAGGCAGGCCCTTGACGAGTATGTACACGATGATGAAGGAAAGCAGCCCTATGACAAGGAGCGCGGCTGCCCATATTACTGTCCTTGCGATTTTTTCGCTTTGAGCTGGAGTCAACTTCATGGGTTCATTTCCTCCGTGTTATGTACTGTGCAAACGAGTTCAGGATCATTATTGCGACAAACAGGACTATCCCTGTGGCAAACAAGGCTTGCTGGTGCTCTCCAGACGCATACCCCATTTCAATCCCGATGTTAGTGGTCAGCGTCCTGACAGGGTCCAGTATCGATTCGGGTACGGAAACTGCGTTGCCCAAAACCATTATGACCGCCATGGTCTCGCCGATGGCGCGGCCAATCCCCAGTATCACTGCTGCGACTATCCCCGATTTGGCAGCGGGGATCATTACCGCGTAAATGGTCTGCCAGTGGGTCATCCCAAGCGCCAGAGCGCCTTCTTTGTACTGGCGCGGCAGGGCAAGGATCGAAACCTCCGATATGCTGATAACCGTTGGCAGGATCATTACCCCGAGGATGATTGAGCCGGTCAGTATTGAAAGCCCCGGCCCGCCGAAAAGGTTCCGCACTGCGGGCACCACGAAGATCAGCCCCCAAAACCCGTAGACCACCGAGGGTATCCCTGCAAGCAGCTGTATTGCCGGCCTGAATATGGTGCTCATCGCCTTTGGCGCGAACTCTGCCAAAAAAACGCTGCAGCAGACGCCGATGGGCACTCCTATGACAGCAGCGCCCAGAGTGACCGTGACTGAGCCTATCACCATCGGGAAAATACCGAATTCCCCCCTGCTCGGTGCCCATTCCATCCCAAAGATGAATTTGACGACGCCCACATCGGCGATCAGGGGCGCACCGTTGGCTATTATGAACACCGTAATAAGCGCCAATGCGGATATTGACGAAAGGGCCAGCGCAAAAAACACGCGTCCGGACAACTGTTCTTTAAACTTCTTCATATCAAGCCCCTATTCAGGAATAAGCCCCTCATCTGCCATCAATTTCTTCCCCTCCGGGGACAGCACGAAATCGACGAACTGCATCGCCAGGCCGTCGGGCTTGGCCTTTGCGACGAACAAAAACGGCCGGTAAAGGCTGTAGCTGCCGTTTACCACATTTTCACGGGAAGCCATAACGCCTCCCAGCTTCACGATCTTCACAGTCTGGTCCGCCAGCCCGAGGGATATGAAGCCTATTGAATCGGGGTCGCCTGCTACTATCTGCCGGACGGCGCCGTTTGAGTTCTGCACAATGGCTTTGGGCGTGATGCGGAAGCTCTCGCCCATGACCAAGTCTTCAAAAGCGCTCCTCGTGCCCGAACCTTCCTCTCTCGCGATGATGTGTATTTTGGCGGCCGCGCCCCCAAGTTCGCTCCAGTCCTTGATATCGGCAGAGTAAATGCCGCGCACCTGCTCCAACGTCAGGTTTGTGACCGAGTTTTTGGGGTTGACGATCACAGCCAGCCCGTCCTTTGCGATTTCAACGGACCAGAGCTGCTGCTGCTCGTCCTCTTTTAGCGCACGGGAAGACATGCCCAATTCGGCGGCGCCTGTTTCTGCGGCCGTGATGCCTGCCGAAGAACCGCCACCCTGCACGTCAATGCTGCTGCCGGGGTGCTGCATCGCAAACTCCTCGGCCATGAGCTCAACGTAGGGCTGCACCGAGGTCGACCCGGCGACGATGACGCGGGATTCGGCTTCATCTGAGCATGCGGCTGTCAAGCACACCGACAAAGCCAACAACGCGGCGGCAACTGCCTTTTTAGTTTTTTCGTGTCTTTTCGATGTCATCAAAAAACTCCTGTTAACCAAACCTGCCTGTTATGTAGTCCTCAGTGCGCTTGTCCTTTGGCGATGAAAACATCCCGATGGTCGGGCCGTATTCGACCAGCTTCCCTATCCGGTCCTGGCCTATCATCAGAAAAGCAGCCATGTCGGACACCCTGAGCGCCTGTTCCATGTTGTGGGTGACGATGATGATCGTGTATTTTTCGACTAGGCTGAACATCAGCTCTTCAATTTTCATAGTGGATTCCGGATCCAGCGCGCTGCACGACTCGTCCATCAGTATTACATCCGGCTCCACCGCTATGGCGCGGGCGATGCAGAGGCGCTGCTGCTGGCCGGGAGTCAGCTCAAGCCCTGACTTTTTCAAGTCGTCCTTGACTTCGCCCCAAAGCGCGACCTGGCACAGGCTGTGCTCCACTATCTCGTCCAGCTGGCGCGTGCGCTTGATGCCGTGCTTCCTGGGCCCGATGGCGATATTGTCGTATATGCTCTTTGGGAAGACGTTTGGCCGCTGAAAAACCATGCCGACCTTTCTTCGGAGCGACACTACGTCAGTGTTTTTCCCGTAAACCGAAAAGTCGTCAAGCAGGACTTCGCCTTCAACCCTGACGCCGGGGATAAGGTCGTTCATCCGGTTGAAAACGCGAAGCAGCGTAGATTTGCCGCAGCCGGACGGACCGATTATGGCCGTAATGCTGCGGTCGTAGATTTCCATCGATATATCGCCCAAAGCGTGAAAAGAGCCGTAGAACAGATTGAGCGAATCAGTCCTCAGCTTGACCCTTTGGTTCGACGAAAGAACGTTATCTGTCATCCCAAGCTCCAGTCATCAAAAAACCGTTTAGCTGCGCTGCAACCGCAACTAAAAAACAGTATATCAAAATTCACCATAAAGTGCAATCGCAAATGGCAGAATAATATAGCGAATGCTATTGATTTTATTTGCCGAATGAGTATATAATAACCACATTGCAGGTTGAAAGAATATCGAGTATAATAAAGAAGAAATACATTTCGGGAAAGGTATTGGAGAATGGACAACAACAAAGTCAGGGTAAAGATTTACGGGCAGGAATACACGGTGGCCGGCGAGGAGAGCCGCGAGCGCATCATCAAGGTGGCGGACCACGTGGACCTGCGCATGCGGGAGGTTGAAAAGGCCGTCAAGTCAGGGCAGATGTCGGCTATCGCGGTGCTTTCCGCGCTGAACATCGCCGACGAGTATTTCAGCTCTGCCGAAGCTGCTTCGGAGCTGAAAAAAATGAACGCGCAGCTGGAGAAAGACGTCGCGCACTACGTTCAGATGTGGGAAGAGGCCAAACGGAGCTTTCTGCAGTACAAGGAGGACGCGCAGGCAGTCACAAGGAAGAAGGAGACGCTAAAAGCCACGCTAAACGAAAGAGAGCAAGAAGTGGCAGAACTGAAAATACAGCTGGACGAAGCGGAGATGAAAGCAAAAAAAGAAGTGGAAGCCGAGATTGAAAAACTGCAGGACAAGCTCAGGGAAATGGAAAGCAACTATTTTGACCTTCAGATGGAGAACGTCCAGATGAAGAGCGAGCTTGAAAGGCTGAAGAGAATCATGGTAAAGCAATGAACCAAAAATCGCGCCGGGTTTTGGAATACGACAAGATAATAGAAATGCTGATGGGGCAGGCGGCCTCGGACATGGCGAAAAAAATCGTCAGCGAGCTCGCCCCCCATGTTTCGGAACACCTAGTTCGGGAGGCCCAGGCAGAAACCACAGAAGCAGCCTCGGCCATCGCCTGCAAGGGGATGCCGCCCCTCGGCGCTTTTTACGACATAGACAATGCCGTGCATTTGGCGACAAAAGGCGGGACGCTGACCATGCGGGACCTCCTTCAAGTGCTGTACAACATGAACACGGCGCGGAGCATGGCCGGTTTCCTGAAAAGCGATCTGCCGGAACTGCCGATGCTGTTCGGCATACGCGAAGTGATTTCGGTGCCAAGGAAGCTTATCGACAGCATCGACAGGTGCATCGTCTCGGAGGACGAGATGTCCGACAACGCAAGCGTCGAGCTGAGGGACATCAGGCGGAGCATAGGGAGGCAAAACGAAGCGCTGAGGGCGAAGCTGAACCAGATAATAAACTCGGCGTCAAACAGGGCAATGCTGCAGGACGCAATCGTGACCATGAGGCAGGGGAGGTACGTGATCCCCGTCAAGCAGGAGCACAAGGCCAGGTTCCCCGGGATAGTACACGACCAGTCGGGAAGCGGTGCGACTCTGTTCATCGAGCCCCAGGCGGTGGTCAACCTGAACAACGAGCTGAGGGAGCTTGAGCTTGCAGAGAAGGTCGAGATGGAGCGCATATTGGCTGAACTCTCGGGGGAGGTGGCGGAATGCCACCACGACCTGCTGAACAACCAAAAGCTGCTCGTCAAGCTGGACTTCATGTTCGCCAAGGGGAAGCTCTCTGCAAAGCAGAAAGCGGTTGAGCCGGAAATAAACACGGAAAGCCGCATCCGGATGAAAAACGCAAGGCATCCGCTCATAGCGCCGGACAAAGTCGTGCCTGTGAGCATATCGGTGGGCGGCGCATACGACACGCTGATAATAACGGGGCCAAACACAGGAGGCAAGACCGTGACGCTGAAGACCGCCGGGCTTTTGTCGATGATGGCGCAGGCAGGGCTTCACGTGCCCGCTGAGCCCGGGACCGAGACGGCGGTGTTCCAAAACATCTTTGCGGACATCGGCGACGAGCAGAGCATCGAACAAAGCCTGAGCACTTTTTCATCACACATGAACAACATAGTTGGAATAGTTGACAACACCGATTTCAACACCCTCGTCCTGCTTGACGAGCTGGGGGCGGGGACGGACCCGACGGAAGGCGCGGCGCTGGCAATATCAATACTGGAAGACTTGGCGCAAAAAGGCGCAAAAACCATAGCCACGACGCATTACACCGAGTTGAAAAAATACGCGATTTCAAAGCACGGCGTAGAAAACGCTTCCATGGAGTTCGACGTGGACACCCTAAGCCCGACCTACAGGCTTTTCATAGGGATACCTGGGAAATCCAACGCTTTTGAGATTTCGCAAAAGCTGGGGCTGCCCCCTGAAATCATAGGCAACGCACGGACGCTGCTGGGCAGGGGGGACATCCAATTCGAGGAAATAGTCAGCGCCATTGAGGCTGACAGAAAACACGCCGAAGCGGAACGGGACGAAGCCGTGATGCTGGCGCTGGAGGCAAGGCGGCAAAAGGAGGAGCTCGACAAAAAACGGGCGAAATTTGAGGAACAGAGGGAAAAGCTCCTGGAAAACGCGAGGGACGAGGCGAGGGGCATCATTGAGGAGGCGAGCACGGTGGCCGCCGAAGTCCAAAAGGAGCTCAAGGAACTGGCGAGAGCGGAAAGCCACAGCGAGCGGACCAGGCTCCTGGACGAGAACAGGAAAAAGCTGAAAGAGGCAGGCAGCAAATACCGGAGGAAGCTAAAGCCTGCCGCCAATGCAAACCCAGCCAGCGCAGACGAGCTTTCAATCGGGTGCAGGGTGAAAGTCGTGACCTTCGACCAAGAAGGGGAAGTTTTGACAATGCCCGACGACAAAGGCGACCTGATGGTCCAGCTGGGCCTCCTCAAAGCGAACGTGAACATTGCAGACATCAGCGTCACAGCAGCGGCAGGAGGCGGCCAAACCGGAGAAAAGAGCGTAAAATACGGGCAGATGTACAGGCAAAAGGTCCAGAGCATAGCGCTTAGCCTAAATGTCCAGGGCGAAAACCTGGACGACGCAAAAATGGACGTGGACAAGTACCTGGACGACGCGTTCATGGCAGGGCTTGAGAAAGTGACCATTATCCACGGGCGCGGCGAAGGCGTTTTGAGGGGAGGGCTCCACAGCATGTTCAAAACCCACAAGCACGTAAAGAAATTCAGGAAAGGCACCTACAACGAAGGAGGCGACGGCGTCACGGTCGTCGAGCTGAGATAGGCATGTACATTGTAAGCGCGTGCCTTGCCGGGGTTGACTGCAGATACGACGGAGGGAACAACGAATGCGCCTGGGTGGTTGAGTTCGCCAAAAGCCACGCATGCGTCCTAGTCTGCCCTGAGAGCGCCGGAGGGCTGCCGAAGCCAAGGCCGCCCGCCGAAATAATTGCCGGAAGGGCGGTAGACAGAAACGGCAAGGACGTTACCGAAGAATTCGCTGCGGGGGCGGCTGCGGCGTATGAGATAGCGGAATCTGCCGCGAAAGCCGCCGGCGAGGCCATTGAGGGGGCGATACTCAAGGCGCACAGCCCGTCCTGCGGGCGCGGGGTGGTTTACGACGGTTCTTTTTCAGGGAAGCTAACCGAGGGCGACGGTTTTTTCGCTAAGTTGTTGATGGTAAAAGGGGTTGCGGCAGTAACAGAAAAGGAGGTCCCAAAATGGTAGATTACAGGCAGGAAATCGCGGAAATCATCTTGCCGGCGACGGCGGGTTTTTCGGCAGACGAAATCAAAGGCATGGTTGAGGCACCGGCGGACAGGAACATGGGGGATTACGCGTTCCCATGTTTCAAGCTGGCAAAAACAATGAGGAAAGCCCCCAATGCAATTGCAAAGGAAATCGCTGAAAAAATCGCGCCGGGCGACATAATCGCGAAGGTTGAAAACGTAAACGCCTACGTGAACATATTCCTGAACCGGGGGCATTTCATGAAAAACGTCGTGGGCGAAGTCCTTTCGCAAAGGGAGAGGTACGGCCGCAGCGACATGGGCAAAGGGAAAAGGGTCATAGTCGAGTATTCTGCCCCCAACATTGCGAAGCCGTTCCACATCGGGCACATAAGGAGCACCGTCATAGGCCACTCGATATACAAAATATATGATTTCATGGGTTACGAAACCGTCCGCATCAACCATCTCGGCGACTACGGGACCCAGTTCGGCAAGATGATCTGCGCCTACAGGCGGTGGGGAAACAGGGAAGACGTTGAAAACGAGCCGATAAAAACCCTGCTTTCATACTACATCAAGTTTCACGAGGAGTCTGAGCAGGACCCGACGCTTGAAGACGAGGCCAGGGCCGTTTTCACCAGGCTTGAGCAAGGCGACCCGGAAGAAGTGGAGCTCTGGCAGTGGTTCCGGGACGAGAGCCTCAAGGAGTTCGGCAGGGTGTACAAGATGCTCGGGATTGAGTTCGACTCCTATGCCGGAGAGAGCTTCTATTCTGACAAGATGGGGCGCATGCTGGACATTCTCAAGGACAAAGGGCTGCTTGTGGCGTCCGAAGGGGCGCAGATAGTGGAACTGTCCGATTACGGCATGCCGCCGGCGCTGATAACGAAACAGGACGGTTCGACGCTTTACATAACAAGGGACATAGCAGCAGCGGTGTACAGGAAAGAGCACTACGATTTCTACAAGAACCTCTACATCGTCGCCTCGCAGCAAAACCTGCATTTCCAGCAGTGGATCAAGATCATAGAGCTGATGGGGTACGGCTGGGCAAAGGACTGCGTCCACATCCCCTTCGGGCTTGTAAGCCTCGAAGACGGAACCATGTCCACGAGGCAGGGCAGGGTCGTGTTCCTTGAGGAAGTGCTCACAAAGGCGGTCGAAAAGACGAAGGAGATAATAGTCGAAAAAGGCGTCAACACTGACAACATAGACGAAACGGCGAAGCAAGTGGGGATCGGCGCAGTAGTGTTCAACGAGCTTGCGAACAGCAGGATCAAGGACTACGTGTTTTCATGGGGCAAGGTGCTGAACTTTGACGGGGAAACGGGGCCATACGTGCAGTATTCCCACGCAAGGCTCGCCAGCGTGATGCGGAACGCGGGCGGCGCGGAAGCGGAACAATCCCTTGCCATTGACAGCGCAGGGGCGGGCCATATAACCGGCGACAGCGCTTTCGAGCTCGCGAAGCTCATCTACAAATTCCCGGCGGCCGTAGCGGACGCCGCAGAAAAATACGAACCCTCGATAGTTACGCGGCATATCGTGGACACCGCGCAGGCCGTCAACCGGTTTTACCACGACGAACATGTCCTTGTGGACGACGAAGCCGAGAGGTCGGCAAAACTGGCCCTCGTTTACTCTGCCAAAACTGTGCTCAAAAATGGCCTCGGCCTGCTGTGCATGGACGCCCCGGAGAAGATGTAGCCATGGCGAGGGGGCGAACGGAAAATGAGGTATGAAGGAAGCATATACAGGCCGCCAAGCGAAGCGTACAGCCTGATAGTCCAGGTTACGATTGGCTGCGCCCACAACGGCTGCACATTTTGCAGCATGTTCAAAGACAAGAAATTCAGGGTAAGGGACGTAAACGAAGTCCTTGAAGACCTTGACATGGCCAGAAAATACTACAAGCATGTCGAAAGGGTTTTCCTCGCCGACGGCGACGCGCTGGCTCTTTCCGGCAGCAAGCTCTTTCGGATACTCGATTACATAGGGGGCCTGTTTCCGGAATGCGAAAGGGTAAGCGTCTACGGCTCCCCCCAAGACGTCCTGCGCAAAACGCCAGAAGAGTTGAGCGGACTTCGGTCCAAAGGCGTGGGCATAATCTACATCGGCGCGGAATCGGGCAGCGAGAAAGTGCTCAAGGACGTCTGCAAGGGCGCCAGCAGGGACGAGATAATAGCCGCTGTCAGAAAAATAGAGGATTCCGGCATAAAGTCGTCCGTTACGTTCATCTCAGGGCTTGGCGGTAGGGCTGGCTGGCAGGACCACGCCGTTTCCACGGGGACCATGATCAGCCAGATGGAGCCTTCCTACGCGTCCTTGCTGACATTGATGACAGACCCGGCGGCTCCCCTTTACGACGACATTGAGGCAGGGAAGTTCGAGCTGCTTTCCGCTGAGGAAGTAGTGGAGGAGACGATGCTGCTGCTTCGCAACGTCAATGTGGGCAGGAACTGCGTTTTTCGGAGCAACCATGCCTCGAACTACGTTTCGCTGAGAGGCGACTTGCCGAAAGACAAGGAAAGGATGCTTGACCAGCTTGAAAGCGCGATGAAAAACCCGGCGCACCTTAAGGACGAAAGGTTCAGGATGCTGTAAGATGAGGCTGCTTCTCACAACGCTCAATTCCAAATACGCCCATTCCAACCTTGCGCTCAAATACCTTTACACGGTGGCGGCAGGGGCTTGCGATTTCATCGACATCAAGGAATTCACCATTAACAACAACGAGGGCTATGTCTTCACAGAAATTTTGGCAGGGGAATACGATGTCGTCTGTTTTTCCTGCTACGTTTGGAACGTGGACGAAACGGTATGCCTGGCAGACAACGTCAAAAAGGCGCGGCCCGGCACTACCGTCGTTTTTGGCGGGCCTGAAACGAGCTACGGCACGGCAGAGTTCATGAAGGAGCACGGGAGCGTTGATTTCGTGGTCATGGGCGAAGGCGAATACACTTTCAGCTGCCTCGTCCGCGCACTGGCCAACGGGGACGAACGGTACGAGGAGATCAGGGGGCTGGCTTACCGGAGGCACGGCAGGGTTGTGCTAAACCAGGCGGCGGAACTGCTGGTGCTCGAATCCATACCGTTTCCGTACAGCGTTTTGCCCTGTGAAAAAGACAAGGTGGCGTACTACGAATCTTCAAGGGGGTGCCCCTCAAGCTGCACCTACTGCATGTCGTCCCTAGACAAGAAAGTAAGGGCGCTGCCTGTGGACCGGGTGCTGAAGGACATCGAGTATTTCCTCGGCAACAGCGTCCCGCAGGTCAAGTTCGTGGACAGGACGTTCAACTGGAACAGC